>JAEXKM010000173.1 GCA_023445705.1 Pseudomonadota bacterium | reverse complement strand
GTCCAGATCCGTGCTCTGCTGGAGCGCGGCGACGGCCAGCTCCACATCGGCGTCGCCGCCGAAGAGCGCTCGTTCGAACTCGCCGCCGACTGCTCGCTGATTGGCGCTGGTCGCCACAGACGGATCGTCGAAGCGCAGGCGACGAACGACCAGGTCGACGTGGGTCGGGGCGTACTCCAGCGCGCCCTTTAGGAACACGTAGTCGTCCATCACCAGATCGGTGAAGCGGCCGCTGACGCCGCCGGCGGTGACCAGGAAGCTGGCCCGGAGATCCTGGCGATAGAGATCGGGCGCGAGCAGGGCGACGACCTCGCCTCCCTCCAGCTTGGCTTCGCCCAGCACGGCGAGGGCGCTGGCCGCGCCTTGCGCATCGACCGACGCGACCAGGACGCCCGTGGAGCTATGAAGGTAGTCGCCAGTGATCGCGAATAGGCCCCGCTGTTGGGCGTCGCCCGGGATCATCATGCCGGCGTTGTCGAGGTTCCCACCGATCAGCCCCTCGCCCATCAGGGCGCCGAAGTATTCGACCTGCACGGGCGAGGTGACTACGCCGTCGAGCGCAAGGCCGCCCCTCGACCACCTGCGTGCCGCCGGCATAGGTATTGAAGCCCTTCAGAACCAGCAGCCCATCGCCGGTCTTGATCAGGCCCCCCTCGCCGGCGATGTCGTTCCGCCAATAGCTGGTTCCCTCGGTGACATTGGCCTGGAAGTCGCCCCAGTCGAAGCGGCCCGGCCCCATCACCGCCTTGCCGACGTTGAGCAGGCCATATCCCCAGATCGGGTCCACGCCGGGATCGCCATAGTCGGTGGCCGTGCCCAGCAGCACCTGGCCCACCTGCTGGGCGTCCATATAGGGGAACATCTGCGAGACCAGCGCCGCGGCGCCCGCCACGTGGGGCGCTGCATAGGACGTGCCGTAGAACTCGCCATAGCCGCCGCCGGCCCAGGCGCTGATGATGGGGTCGGCGATCTCGCCGGACGGATCCATGGCGCCGCCCCCCGGCGCGGCCAGGCACCAGTACATCGCGACGCCGCAGTAGTTCGCGTAGTCGGCGATGTGGAAGCTGTCCACCGCCGTCACGGCGAGCCAGCCGCGCTGCAATTCGGGAAAGAGGTGGGGCAGGCCGCCGTCTGGCGTCGGCTGGTCTTCCGCCATGTTGTGCGTGATGAAGATCATCAGCGCGCCGCTGTCCACGGCCCGGCGCGCGGCGCTCAGATACTTCGGATAGTCCGTCTCGAACTGCTCCGGCGTCATGGTGAGGGCCGTGTAGCCGACGTCGCCATAGCTGTTGTTGATGATCCTGACGCCGCGGTCGATCATCCCGTTCAGCGCGCTTGCGACGCTCGCGTCGCTGATGAAGCCGTCTTCGTCGGTGTGGCGCGCCATCACGACCCGGGCGCCGGGCGCCACGCCGTGCATGCCCACGCCATCCCGGTTTGCGACTGCGACCGCCGCGACAGCGGTCCCGTGCCCATCGTAGTCGATGAACCACGGCTGCTCGGTCTCGACCCCGGGCTCAAAGCGGCCAGCGAGTTCGCTGTGCTCGATGTCCAGGCCGCCATCGACAATGCCGATCGTGACGCCGGTCCCGTCCACGCCCGCGGCATAGGCGACGTCGGCATGGATCACACCCAGCCCCCACTGGGCCAGGAACTCGGGGGTCCGGAAGTCCGCCGGACTCGGCTCCGCCCAGGCAAGCGTCGAGACAGTCGAAAGCAGCGCCGCCAGCGCACTCGAGCCAAGCTTCATGAAATCCCCCCGCCGCCCTTGAACTGAATGGCGGCGGCGCCAGCTAGCGGTGAGGTTGTAAACACTCAGTAACTAAGGGTTGTGTTTCTCGTCTGTCGGGCGAGGCGGTCGCCGAGCCGTTCATCACGAATCCGGCTTGGGGCTAGGCTCGGCCCTCCTAGGCCTTGACTTCGCGCACCTCGAGGATCGACGGCTCGGCGGACAGTCGGCCGATGATTTCGGCCGCGTCGCGGAGGCTGACGCGGCCGAGGATCAGTTCAACCTGCTCCTCGCCGTCCAGGTCCCCGGCGCGGACGATGAGTTGGCGGACCTGGATGGCTCGCGCGCCCAGCAGGTTTTCCAGGAAGCCTACGGACATCTCTCCCCGGCGGGCCCGCAGGAACAACCTCCGGCTCTGCCGCCCGGCGCGATAGCGCTCTTCCAGTGGCTTCAGGCCCGCCAGGATCAGCAGGATGATCGCCGTCGCGGCGATGGCGGCGGTGTAGAGGCCGGCGCCCGCAGCCAGCCCGATGCCCGCGACGGCCCAGACGCTAGCCGCCGTCGTCAGGCCCTTCACCACCTCGTTGCGCAGGATGATGGACCCCGCGCCGAGGAAGCCGACGCCCGAAACGACTTGGGCCGCGACCCGTGACGGGTCCAGCACGACGTGGTCGCCCAGGACCCGGCTGAATCCATAGGCCGAGACGATGATCACCAGGGCCGAGCCGACGCTTACCAGCATATGGGTCCGCAGGCCGGCCGCCCAGACCAGCCGCTCGCGCTCCAGGCCGATGACGCTGCCAAGCCCCGCGGCCAGCAGGAGCCGCACGATCAATTCCCACTGCGGTAGAACCATGCGGCGCCTCCGACTTGCGACACCCCGCCCGCCGGAAGTTTGAAACGTCCGCCTACAGATCACAATGGGTCAGGGAAAATAGCCGCCAACAGGCAGGGAGCACGGCCGGGACGCCGCGCTAAGCATGACCGAATTCTCAGAGGAAATGGCGGTGAGAGAGGGATTCGAACCCTCGATAGGCTTTCACCTATACACGCTTTCCAAGCGTGCGCGATCGACCACTCCGCCACCTCACCACAGGCCTTGAGGGAGCGTATGGCCCCTCGCGGAAGGCGCGCAATATACTCATGACGCTTGGCCGAGCAAGCGCCCTTTCGGCCGCGGGGTCGCCAGGGCAGGTGCATTTGCTGCGGGGCGATCCTATGTTTGTCGTCTGTCCCCATTCGAACGGCCACGCCCATGCTTTTCGCCAAGAAAACCTCCGAGCTCCCGACCACCGACACGGCGCTGCCGGGCCGCCCCAATCCGCTGCCGACCGCCGAAAGCCACTTTATCAACGGCCGTCCGTTGAAGGGCCCCTATCCGGATGGCCTGGAGGTCGCCGACTTCGCCATGGGCTGCTTCTGGGGCGTCGAGCGAAAGTTCTGGCAGGTCCCCGGGGTCTGGGTGACGGCCGTGGGCTACCAGAACGGCGTCACGCCCAACCCGACCTATGAGGAAGTCTGCAGCGGCCGCACCGGCCATGCGGAATCCGTGCGAGTCGTCTTCGACCCGCGCGTGGTCACCTACGAAGATCTCCTGAAGGTGTTCTGGGAAAACCACGACCCGACCCAGGGCATGCGCCAGGGTAACGACATCGGCACCCAGTACCGTTCGGGTATTTACGTCCACAACGACGCCCAGGCGACCGCGGCGGCGGCTTCACTGCAGTCCTATCAGCAGGCGCTGTCGGACAAGGGCTACGGGCCGATCACCACCGAGATCGCCGAGGCGCCCGAATTCTACTTCGCTGAGGACTATCACCAGCAGTACCTCGCCAAGAACCCGAACGGCTATTGCGGCATCGGCGGCACCGGCGTGACCTGCCCCATTGGCGTCGGCGTCAGCGTTTGACGCGGGCTGAGGTCGAGTTCCTGGCGTTCGCCCTGCCGGCGGTCACGAAGGTCGTCCAGTGGGGCGGCTCCGATGTCTACAAGATCGGCGGCAAGGTCTTCGCCATCTGCGGCCTGAGCGAAGCATTGTCCTTCAAGGTGACGGAAATCGGCTTCATGGTGCTGACGGACGAAGGCGGCCCCGGCCGTCAGGCGCCCTATCTCGCCAAAGGCGCCTGGGTGGCCGTCGATCTGGAGGGGGTGGAGGCCGAGGAGGCGGCTGGCTGGATCGCCACCTCGCACGAACTGGTCGCTGCCAAACTCACCCGGAAGCTGCGCGCCGAACTCGGCCTCTAGCTGGGATCGCGCTCCAGCAGGCGGCGGACCTCGGCGATGGCTGCGGCCGCCGGCGAATGCCTTTGCCGCGAGAACAGCAGCGTGACCGCCGAGAGCGTCACCAGGGCGAAGGACAGCGGCCCGAATAGCCAGGCCGCCGCGGCCAAGGCGAAATAGTAGCCGCGAACCCCTCGATTGAACGACGATAGCGCCGGGTTCAGCAATCTGGCGGCGGCGCTGCCGTACTCAGCCGCATAGGCCTGGTCGGTGGTGTCTCGCGCCGCGCCGATCACCGCCAGGCAATAGTTCATCTGGCGGATCGCCCAGATGAAGTCGAGCAGCCCTCTGGCCAGCGCCAGCAGCACCAGCGCGATCTGGGCCTCGAACAGCAGCCGCGACGAGGTCTTCAGGACCATCAGGCTCGAGGCGCTGCGGAACGAGCCCTCGCCCCCGAACAGCACGCCTGCGGCGCCAGCGATCAGGATGAGGTTGGATGAGGCGAAGAACGAGGCGGAATTCAGGGTATGGCCGAGGAGCTGACCGTCCATCAGCTTGTTCTCGCGGGTGGCCATGGTGCGCATCCAGCCGGCGCGGATGACGGTCATGTCCGTATTGATCATGCCCTTTCCCCGGGCGAGGACCTTCAACAGCGGCTCATAGGCCAGCCAGGCCACGGCAAAGAAGGCCAAGGCCGCCATGTCGGCAGGGGAAAGGGCTTTGACGAAGTTCACAGGCGGTCCCGGTCTCGCCGGGATGCTACGGCGCCGGCCGAAGCGGGGCTAGAGGCGTCCCATCAAGACGAGGATCAGCACGATCACCAGGATCAGGCCGAGGCCGCCCGAGGGGAAGTACCCCCAGGAACTCGAGTACCCCCAGGTCGGCAGAGCGCCGATCAGGAGGATGATCAATACGATAAGCAGGATGGTTCCAAGACCCACAGGCGTCTCCTCCGCTGCTGAACTCTATGCGGTTCTTGAGATGCCAACGAGCCGGCGCGCAGCCGGTTCCTCCGATGACTATCGGTCGGCGACGTCCGCGGTGTGGATGGCGCTGTCGCCGCGCTTGATGCCCAGCGCATAGAGCAGGCCGATGAACCAGCCTTTGTTCAGCGGCAGCAGGACCAGGCTGGCCACGGTCAGGGGGACCAGCGTCGCCGGCACCATGATCCAGGGCGAGGCTTCCCAGATCACCGGGAAGATCAGCAGCGGCGCAACCAGCAGGTGGCCGACGATCAGGATGGTGAAATAGGCCGGGCCGTCGTCGGCCGGATATTTCGCGAGGTCATGGCCGCAAGCCGTGCAGGTCGGCGTGACCTTGAGGTAGCTGCGGAAGAGCTTGCCCTCTCCACAGTGAGGACAACGGCCTTTGAGACCCCTGCGCATGGACTGCAAGAACATGGGTTAGCGATAGGCCCTCGCCCCGGTCAAGGAAAGGGTGCTTCTCGCCGCAAGGCCTAAGGACTTGTCCGGGGGCGGCGCGAACCTGCGAAGCTCCTGGCCGTTTCCGATACCGGAGACGCGGCGCCCGCCGCGAGAAAGGACCGGCGATGACCGAGAAGAAGCCGCCGATTCCGGCGAACGATCATGATGGGGGTCCGACGACACCCGCCGAGGAGGCCGCGCGCAGAGCGCCGGACCACGTCGTCACCCCGGAAGAGAAGGCCAAGGTGGCGAAGGAGGCGTCCCGCGAGGAGGACGCCTAAGCCAGTTCAGCGCTTCATGTCGTTGGCGGCGCCAGTTACGGCCGCGCCGGCGGCCTGGGCGTCACGGCCGAGGCCTTCGATGGTGTTGCAGGCGGACGTCATGAGCGCGGCGGCGACGGCGGCCAGGGCGATGAACTTGCGCATGGAAAGGCTCCCCTCTTTGGCGGAAGCTTCATGGCGGCGCTTCCAGGCCCTTTTTAGGCAGGGCTGTGGGGCGCGATCAATCACGCTGGCGTCTGGATGAGCGCGGCGATTGTCGCAGGGCTGGTGCTTGCCGCGCATGTGGGCGTCATCGCCTTCAACCTCTTCGGCCTGATCGTCATTCCGTTGGGCGGCTGGCGAGGGTGGCGGTTCGTGCGGGCGCGGGCTTGGCGCCTGCTGCATCTGGCTTCCCTCGCCGTCGTGGCCGTGCAGGCCCTGCTTGGCCGCGCCTGTTTCCTGACCGTCTGGCAGGACGAACTCGCCGGCGCGCCCGATCAGGCACCGCTGGTGGCCAGGGTGATCAACGGCCTGATCTACTGGCCGCTGCCGCTTTGGGTGTTCACGGCGGCGTATGTGGCGATCTTCGCCTACGCCGTCGCGCTGTGGTTCCTGATTCCGCCCAAGCCCCGCACCGTCAGGCGCAAGAGGTTCTAGTCGGCGTCCATCTTCAGGGCGGCGATGAACGCTTCCTGCGGGATCTCGACCTTGCCGAACTGACGCATGCGCTTCTTGCCGGCCTTTTGCTTGTCCAGCAGCTTGCGCTTGCGGCTCATGTCGCCGCCATAGCACTTGGCGGTGACGTCCTTGCGCAGGGCGCGAATGGTCTCGCGGGCTACGATCCGGCCGCCGATCGCCGCCTGCAGCGGGATCTGGAACTGGTGCGGGCTGATCAGGTCCTTCATCTTCTCGACCATGCCGCGGCCGCGGGTTTCGGCCCGGTCGCGGTGGACCAGCATCGACAGGGCGTCGACGGGCTCGCCGTTGACCAGGATCGACATCTTCACCAGGTCGCCGACGCGATAGCCTTCGATGACGTAGTCGAAGGAGGCGTAGCCCTTCGAAACGCTCTTCAGGCGGTCGTAGAAGTCGAACACCACCTCGTTCAGCGGCAGGTCGTAAACCACCAGCGCCCGTGAACCGACATAGGACAGCTCGCGCTGTTCGCCGCGGCGGTCCTGGCAGAGCTTGATCACCGAACCCAGGTATTCGTCGGGTGTCAGGATGGTCGCCTTGATCCAGGGCTCGCTGATGTCGGCGATCTTCACCGGATCAGGCATGTCGGCAGGGTTGTGCAGCTCGATCTCGCTGCCGTCCGTCATGTGGATCTTGTAGACGACGCTTGGCGCCGTCGCGATCAGGTCCAGGTCGAACTCGCGGCTCAGGCGCTCCTGGATGATTTCCAGGTGCAGCAGGCCAAGGAAACCGCAGCGGAAGCCGAAGCCCAGCGCCGCGCTGGTTTCCATCTCGTAGGTGAAGCTGGCGTCGTTCAGACGCAGCCGGCCGATGGCGGCGCGCAGGTCTTCGAAGTCCGCGGCGTCCACCGGGAACAGGCCGCAGAAAACGACCGACTGGGCGACGCGGAAACCGGCCAGCGAGTGCTCGGTCTGGCGCTTTTCCTCGGTGATCGTGTCGCCGACGGCCGCGTCGGCCACCTGCTTGATCTGGGCGGTGATGTAGCCGATCTCGCCCGGACCCAGTTCGGCGACCTCGGTCTGCTTGGGCCGGAACACGCCGATCTTATCCACCTGGTGGGTGGCGCCGGCGTTCATCATCCGGACCTTCATGCCGGCCTTCAGCACGCCGTCGATGACCCGCACCAGCACCACGACGCCCAGGTAGGGGTCATACCAGGCGTCGACCAGCAGGGCCTTCAGCGGCGCGTCGCGGTCGCCCTTCGGCGGCGGCAACTTGGCGACGACGGCCTCCAGCACCTCGGCGATGCCTTCGCCGGTCTTGGCCGAGCAGAGCACCGCCTCGGAAGCGTCGATGCCGATGACGTCCTCGATCTGCTGGCGCACCCGGTCGGGTTCGGACGCCGGCAGGTCGATCTTGTTCAGGACCGGCACGATCTCGTGGTTGTTGTCGATCGCCTGATAGACGTTGGCCAGGGTCTGGGCCTCGACGCCTTGGGAGGAGTCGACCACCAGGATCGAGCCTTCGCACGCGGCCAGCGAGCGGCTGACCTCATAGGCGAAGTCGACGTGGCCAGGGGTGTCCATCAGGTTCAGGACATAGGTCTCGCCGTCCTTGGCCTTGTACTCCAGGCGCACGGTCTGGGCCTTGATGGTGATCCCGCGCTCGCGCTCGATCTCCATGTTGTCCAGAACCTGCTCGGTCATCTCACGTTTGGTGAGCGCGCCGGTCTCCTGGATGAGCCGGTCGGACAGGGTCGACTTCCCGTGGTCGATGTGGGCCACGATCGAGAAGTTGCGGATGTGAGAAAGGGGCGTCGTCATTTCGTCCCGCCTCTAGCACATTCGGAGAGGATCGCGAGTAGCCCGCGTGCGTCGCGCCCTCATGGTTAATCCGCCGTTAAGGCGGGCGCCCGCATTCATGCCCCTTGGGGATGTGAGGCTCGTTCAAGCTTCCAGGGAATATTTGCGACACATGGATCGCCGCACGCTTATCGTTTCAGGGCTGGCCACGTTCGGGGCGGCTGGCTGCGCCAGCGCCCAGCCGGGCGGGCCAGGTTCGCCGCCTCCGCCGTCGCCCAGCGCGACCGCTACGCCCAGCTATTCCACCGGCCAGGCCGAGACCTACAGCCGGGATGAAATCGTCAACAACGTCTCGGACTTCCTCGGCGTGACCGCGGAAGCCGCCGGCGGCGCCATCGAGCGCGTCTTCCAGGACAATGGCCGTCCCACCGCCTATGTGGCGGGCGAGGAAGGCGGCGCGGCCATCGTGGGCGGCGCGCGCTATGGCCGTGGCCTGCTCTATATGAAGAACCGCGAGCCCATCGAGGTCTTCTGGCAGGGGCCGTCGATCGGTTGGGACTTCGGCGGCAACGCCAGCCGGGTCTTCACCCTCTGCTACAACCTTCACTACCCGGAAGTGATCTTCCAGCGCTTCCCGGGCGTCGAGGGCTCGGCCTACCTGATCGCGGGCCTGGGCGTGAACTACCTGCGCTCCGACGATATCACCCTGGCGCCGATCCGCGCCGGCGTGGGGCTGCGACTCGGCGCGAATGTAGGCTATCTGGGCTTCAGCAGGACGCGGCGCTTCCTGCCCTTCTAATATCTGAGATCAGCCGGCCGGGGGGCGGGTGCGACCGATCAGCGAGACCAAGTGGCTGCACGTCCACACGCCTGCGGGCGACGAAATGGTGTTCGTCGCCCGTCCGGAAATGAAAGACCGTAGCAAGTCGGCGGTCGTTCTCGTCCATGACCTCTTCGCCACGCCCGGGGTGATGGCCGACTGGTTCGGCCGCCTGGAACCCGAGGCCGAGGTGGTGCTCGCAAGCTTGCCCGGCCACGGCAAGGCGCCGCGCTTCAAGGAGGGCGGCTGGGCCGAGCTGGTCACCGCCTATGCCCGTAGCCTGGAGACGATCCTGCCCGGCCGGCGTGTTCTGGTGGTCGGCGCTGGCTTTGGCGGCACCATGGCCTTGGCCCTCGCGGCCCACGGCCGCGCCTGTCTTGCGCTCGATCCCGTGATGTCAACGGCCGGTCTCTGGCCCCTCGAAAAGGCGGCGCGCGCCTTCGAGGTCGAGGCCGACGACGACTTCCTGTTCGAAACCATCGGCTGGCGTGACGGCGAGATCGCGGAGAACCGCGACTATGGCGCGCTGCTCGATCGCGTCCGCGCTCCGGCGCTGGTGCTTTCCGGAGAGACGCCGCTGGGAGAGCCGCGCGACGGCCCCGCGCCATCGCTGATGGACGGCGCGGCGCATGCG
>JAEXKM010000150.1 GCA_023445705.1 Pseudomonadota bacterium | reverse complement strand
GAGTTGCGGCGGGAGGTCGAAGGCCATGGGCGGGCTTTAGCCGGTGGCGGCGGGCTCGGCTAGGAGGCGGCGAGACGCGCCATGACTCCTCTCCCCATTTTTGGGGAGAGGTTGGGTGAGGGGCCTCGGCGGCCGGAAGCGTTCATAGAGCCGCTTCGCGGCCCCCTCACCTGACCTCTCCCGAGGGAGAGGAAGCAGGCCCAGCCCTTGCCTCGGCCTGGCGGCGGAGGGCGGTGAGGGCTTCGGGGACGTCGCGGCGCAGGGCGAGGCGGGCGATGGGGCCGGGGATGGCGAAGGGGGCTGAAGCGCGGTTCTCGTAGAGCACGCGGGTGCGGCGGCCGCCGTCCAGGGGCACGAGCCGCCACTCGCCGTCTAGCCGCTTCAGGTCCCCGCCGACGCGGTAGAAGCGGATGTGGCGGGGCGGGTCGTAGTCCGACCGAAAGACGCTGCGGACCGAGGGCAGAATGCCGGTGCGGCTGATGTGCTCGCGCACGTCCCAGCGGCCGGCCGGGTCGCGCTCGAGGATGCGGCAGCTCTTGAGGCTGCGGACCATGCGCGGGGCGAGGCTGCAGTCGAGCAGCACCTGCCAGACGACCTCCTGCGGGGCGTTAATCTCGACCACGCCGCGGATGAGGCCCGAGGCGCCGTCGGGATCGGCCAGGACCTCCACCCGCACCGACGGGTCGCGCGGCCACGCCGCCTGGACCGGCGCGGCCAGGAGAATGCAGGCGATAATGAGCGCTGGGCGCATGGCGAAGCTTCCCTCGCCATGCGCAACGCATCAGGCGCCGTGTCGGTTCTTCACCAGGTCGTCGACCACCGCCGGATCGGCCAGGGTCGTGGTGTCGCCGAGGTTGCCGAGGTCGTTCTCGGCGATCTTGCGCAGGATGCGGCGCATGATCTTGCCCGAGCGGGTCTTGGGCAGGCCGGGGGCGAACTGGACGACGTCGGGGGCGGCGAACGGGCCGATCTCGCGGCGGACCCAGCCCTTGAGCTCGGCCTCAAGGATGTCGGTCGGCTGGACGTCGGCCTTGAGGGTCACATAGGCGTAGACGCCCTGGCCCTTGATGTCGTGCGGGTAGCCGACGACCGCGGCCTCGGCCACGTTCTCGTTGCCGACCAGGGCGCTTTCGATCTCGGCGGTGCCCAGGCGGTGGCCCGAGACGTTGATGACGTCGTCGACGCGGCCGGTGATCCAGTAGTAGCCGTCCTCGTCGCGGCGGCAGCCGTCGCCGGTGAAGTACTTGCCCGGATAGGTCGAGAAGTAGGTGTCGAAGAAGCGCTGGTCGTCGCCGTAGACGGTGCGCATCTGGCCCGGCCAGCTATCGGTGATGCAGAGGTTGCCGGAGGCGGCGCCGGAGATGACCGCGCCGTCGGCCTCGACGAGCTGGAACTTCACGCCGGGGATCGGCTTGGCGCAGGAGCCGGGCTTGGCCGCATGGGCGCCAGGCAGGGGCGAGGCCAGGCAGGCGCCGGTCTCGGTCTGCCAGTAGGTGTCGACGATCGCGCAGCGGCCCTCGCCCACCACGCGGTGGTACCAGAGCCAGGCTTCCGGATTGATCGGCTCGCCGACCGTGCCCAGCAGGCGCAGCGACTTGCGCGAGGTCTTGAGCACCGGCTCGTCGCCCTCGCGCATCAGGGCGCGGATGGCGGTGGGGGCGGTGTAGAAGATCTCGACCTGGTACTTGTCGATGATCTCCCAGAAACGGGAATGGTCGGGATAGTTGGGCACCCCCTCGAACATCAGGGTCGTGCCGGCGTTGGCGAGCGGGCCATAGACCACATAGCTGTGGCCGGTGACCCAGCCCACGTCGGCGGTGCACCAGAAGACCTCGCCGGGGCGATAGTCGAAGACCAGTTCGTGGGTGTGGGCCGCCCAGGTCAGATAGCCGCCGGTGGTGTGCAGCACGCCCTTGGGCTTACCGGTCGAGCCGGAGGTGTAGAGGATGAAGAGCGGGTCTTCCGCGTTCATCGGCTCGGGCTCGCAGACGTCGGAGACGCCCTGCTTGAGGTCGGGCAGGAAGGCGTCGCGGCCCTCGGTCATCGGGACGTCGGCTTTGGTGCGGCGCACGACGATGACGTCGGTGACCTGCGGACAGGACTGCAGGGCTTCGTCGACATTGCGCTTGAGCGGCACGATCTTGCCGCCGCGCAGGCCCTCGTCGGCGGTGATGACGATGCGGCTGTCGCAGTCCTGGATCCGGCCGGCGATGGAGTCGGGCGAGAAGCCGCCGAAGATCACCGAGTGGATGGCGCCGATCCGGGCGCAGGCCAGCATGCAGAAGGCGGCCGCCGGGATCATCGGAAGGTAGATAGTGACCCGGTCGCCCTTCTTGACGCCCTTGGCCTTGAGCACGTTGGCGATGCGGCAGACCTCGGCCAGCGCTTCGCGGTAGGTGAACTGGGCGGGCAGGCCGTCGTCGCTTTCCCAGAGGATGGCGATCTGGTCGCCGCGCTCGGCGATGTGGCGGTCCAGGCAGTTGACCGAGACATTGAGCATGCCGTCGGCGAACCAGCGGATGCGGAAGTCTTCCTTGTTGAAGGAGACGTCCTTCACCTGGGTGAAGGGGGTCATCCAGTCCAGGCGGCTGGCGACCTTGGTCCAGTAGGCGTCGGGATTTGCCTCCACCTCCGCGACCGCCGCCTCATAGCCTGCGGCGTTCATGTGGGCCTTCTCCGCCCAGGCCTTCGGAACCGGAAAGACTTCGCCGTCGCTCACGCTGCGCACTCCCTGTCACATGCTTTGAGGGGAGTTATGCGGAGTGACGCGGGCTGTGCAACCGCCCAAGGCGGGAAAGTGAGGGTGAGGACCGTTCAGGATTTACTGAACTCGTGAAGGCTTGCCGCACACGCCCTCGGGAACCCCGAGATCTTTCTATCGACATTCCCGACCGCGCATGCGGGTCGGGGATCCATACTCACGGGCGTTTCCGGCGAGCCCTGGCGTTTATGGATGGCCGGGACCTGGCGGCCCGGCCATGACGATCCGATGGAGGGGGCGCTTTCGAAGGGCGCCCTGGCGGGCAGCCCCCTCCGTCTCGCCTTCGGCGATCCACCTCCCCCGGGGGGGAGGATCTAATCACTCGTGTCATCCCGGTTTCGGCTGCAGGCCGAAGACCGGGACCCATAAGCCCGGATCAATCAGGACGTGGCGACGGCCTAGCGGCGGTCGCGCTTGGCGGCGACGCGCAGGCGCAGGGCGTTGAGCTTGATGAAGCCCGCGGCGTCGCGGTGGTCGTAGGCGACCTTGCCTTCCTCGAAGGTGACCAGGTCCTGGTCGTACAGCGAGTAGGGGCTGGTGCGGCCGATGACCGTGACGTTGCCCTTGTAGAGCTTCACGCGGACCTGGCCGGTGACGTTCTTCTGGCTGTGGTCGATGGCCGCCTGCAGCATCTCGCGCTCGGGGCTGAACCAGAAGCCGTTGTAGATGAGCGATGCGTACTTCGGCATCAGCTCGTCCTTCAGGTGCATCGAGCCGCGGTCGAGGGTGATGGACTCGATGCCGCGGTGGGCCGCCAGCAGGATGGTCCCGCCGGGGGTCTCGTAGACGCCGCGCGACTTCATGCCAACGAAGCGGTTCTCGACGAGGTCCAGGCGGCCGACGCCGTTGTCGTGGCCGAGCTGGTTGAGCTTGGTCAGCAGGGCGGCCGGGGAGAGCTTCTCGCCGTCGATGGCGACGGGGTCGCCGCCCTCGAAGTCCATGGTGAAGACGGTGGGGGTGTCGGGCGCGTCCTCGGGCGAGATGGTGCGCATGTGGACGAACTCGGGGGCCTCGACCGCCGGGTCTTCCAGCACCTTACCCTCGGACGAGGAGTGCAGCAGGTTGGCGTCGACGCTGAAGGGCGCCTCGCCGCGCTTGTCCTTGGTGATCTGGATCTGGTGCTTCTCGGCGAAGTCCAGCAGGGCCTCGCGGGACTTGAAGTCCCACTCGCGCCAGGGGGCGATCACGTGGATGTCGGGCTCGAGGGCGTAGTAGCCGAGCTCGAAGCGGACCTGGTCGTTGCCCTTGCCGGTGGCGCCGTGGCTGACGGCGTCGGCGCCGGTCTGGCGGGCGATCTCGATCTGGCGCTTGGCGATCAGCGGCCGGGCGATCGAGGTGCCGAGCAGGTACTGGCCCTCATAGACGGTGTTGGCGCGGAACATCGGGAAGACGAAGTCGCGGACGAATTCCTCGCGGACGTCTTCGATGAAGATGTTCTCGGGCTTCACGCCGGCGGCCAGGGCCTTGGCGCGGGCGGGTTCGATTTCTTCGCCCTGGCCGAGGTCGGCGGTGAAGGTCACGACCTCCGCCCCATACTCGGTCTGCAGCCACTTCAGGATGATCGAGGTGTCGAGCCCGCCCGAATAGGCGAGGACGACTTTCTTGACGGGGGTTTTGGACGTGCTCATGCGCAGCACCCTAAGCCAGGATCAAAACAATTGGATTGCAAATGCGCCAACAATCGTCGCGATATTGGCGCCAGATTTCAAAGCGGACTTTGTGAGAGGCATATGGCGCCAATCAAGCTCGACGCCATCGATCGGCGCATCCTACGCGCCCTTCAACGCGATGGCCGCATGCAGAATATCGAGTTGGCTAAGGAAGTCGGGCTCTCGCCCTCGCCGTGCCTGCGCAGGGTGCGGCTGCTGGAGGAGGCGGGCGTCATCCAGCGCTATGTGGCGGTGGTCGACGGGGCCAAGGTCGGGGTCGGGCTGACGGTGTTCGCCCGGGTCTGGTTCAAGACCCAGGATGCGGCCATGACCCACCAGTTCGCCGAGACGGTGCGGCGGTTCCCCGAGGTGGTCGAGTGCTATCTGACCACGGGCGAGTGCGACGCCCTGCTGCGTATCGTCACCGCCGACCTGAACAGCTACTGGCGGTTCCAGGCCGACCACCTGACCCGGATCCCCAGCGTGCAGAGCGTGAAGACCGACGTGCCGATGGAGACGGTGAAGCGCAGCTTCGAGATTCCGTTGCCCTGAAGGGGGCGCCCGTCATTCAACCCCTGGCCAACGCGCTGGCCGTCTTGCCGTCATACTGGCCGCCGAAGTTGGCCTTCAGGTGGGCCATGATGGTCCCGACGTTGGCGTCGGGGTTCTTGGCCCGGAAATCGTTGATGGCCTCGCGCAGTTCGGATTCCGTCATCTGCTTCGGGCTGTACGAGGACAGGATCGCCAGTTCGGTTTCTGCGGCCCTGATGCGCTCGTCGACCTTCGACGCATCGCCGCCGGCTTCGACCAGGCGCGCGCGCTCGCTTGCGAGGTTCTCCAGCGTCAGGTTCGTGTTCTTCAGGAACTTCGCGACCGTCGCGGCGACCTTTTCATCGGTGACTTCCGTCACGCCGCGTTTGAACTCTTCGGTCGTGATCTGCGTGGCTTCGCCGATCAGCGTCGTGAGCAGGTCAGCCTTCAGACGATCGTTCGACTTGCGTGCCGCGAGTTGGGCAGCTTTGAGCTCGTCAAGCAAAGCCATGTCGCTGTCCTTTCAATCACTCTGTTCGGTAGTTGGGGGAGGGAAGCCGCCGTTTAAGCGAGATCGCGCCGCAGGGCCACCGTAGCAGGCTCGCGCAATTTCCTTCGCGGACATTTCGCTAGGTCCGCTCTCAGGTGAATCACTGCTCATGCTCAGGCGCCGGTGCGCATGACTTTGCAATTGCCGAGGGGTGTAACGCGGGCGGGGAATAGATCCTCTGAGGAGACCTCCATGCGTGTTTTTCTGCTTGCGCTGGCCGCCGTCGGCAGCTTGGCCGCTGCAACGCCATCTCTCGCCCAGACCGTGAAGGTGAACCAAGACATCAGCATCGATGTCACGGGCTTTAGCGGCGATCCGAAAATCCTGTCCGACATGGTGACCAAGATCGAGTCCCTAAACGGCGGACGAGTGGCTGCGATAACTTTTGACAACGTCGCCGGCGCGCCGGGCTACGCCGCCATCGTGCTGAATGGATCGGACGTCAGGTTTTGGCGGCTGGAAAGTCCAACCAGTGACGTTGTCGAGCTTACCGGTGCGTCCATTCCGTCGTGGATGTTGAACTGGAAGGCCCAACGGCGCGCCACCGCCGTCAAGGTCGCCAAGGTTTCGCTAGCCGACGCGATCCGCACGGCTGAAGCCTCCCAGAGGGGCGCACCGGCGGTCGTGGCCGGCATTGCAAGAAGCGCCTCCAACCCCAATTCGGACGTCCAGGCCTACATGATCGGAATCCTGAAAGACGGCCGGCTGGAGCGCGTCGCAGTGAATTCGCAATCGGGAAGGCCGATCGAGAACCCTAGGGCCCTAGAATGGTGATGGAGGGGGAGTAGGTCGCAGGACGGCGCCTCCGACCCGGGGCTTTCCAGCCTCGCAGACTGTCCGCACTCCGACCGGAAGTCCGCCGCCCTATCGGTCGAGTTGGCCCTCGGCCTCGAGCTTGGTCAGGGCGCCTTTCAGCCATTGCAGGTGCAGCATGGCGGCTACGGCGGCGAGCGTGGCGCGCAGGCCGAAGAAGATGACGTTGTAGACGGGGTCGGCGGCGCGGCTCTGCGCCCATAGAAGGGCGACGCCCAGCAGGACGGCCAGGAGCACGGGCAGGATCAGCGCCGCATTGCGCGGCAGCCGCCAGTTTCCTCGCATCGGCACCAGGGTCTGGGCGTCCATTCGCCGCCAGGCGGCCCGGGCGCCGCCCGCCATGATCGACAGGGCGATGATCCAGAGGGCGTCGGCGGCGATACTCAGGAAATTCATCTAGACGCTCACTTGGGTGCCCAGCTCCACCACGCGGCCGGGGGGTATCTTGTAGAAGTCGGTGGGATTGGCGGCGTTCTTCATCAGGAAGATGAAGATCTTGTCCTGCCAGAGCGGCATGCCCGACTGGGCCGAGGGCACGACCGACCGGCGGCCGAGGAAGAAGCTGGTGGCCATGATGTCGAACTTCAGTCCGAGCTTGCGGCAGAGGCCCAGCGCCTTGGGCAAGTTCGGGCTTTCCATGAAGCCGTAGGAGACGAAGACCTTCTTGAAGTCCTCGTTGACCGGTTCGATGCGGATGCGGTCGGCCTCGCTGACCCGCGGGGTCTCGGTGGTGATCACGGTCAGGATGACGTTCTTCTCGTGCAGAACCTTGTTGTGCTTGAGGTTGTGCATGAGGGCCACGGGCGCGATGTCAGGGTCCGAGGTCAGGAAGATGGCGGTGCCGGGCGCGCGGTGCGGAGCGCGGGCCTTGAGGATTTCGGACAGCTCCACCAGAGGCACGGAGTCGCGGCGGGTCTTGTCAGCCAGGATCTGCGCGCCGCGGGTCCAGGTCCACATGACCATGACCAGGACCGCGCCCATGACCAGGGGCAGCCAGGCGCCGTCGGGGATCTTCAAAAGGTTGGAGCCGATGAAAATCAGGTCGATGACGCCGAAGGCGCCGGCGGCCAGGGCGGCCTGCCAGACCGGGCGCTTCCACATGTAGCGGATGATCACGAAGAACAGCAGGGTGTCGACGAACATGGCGCCGGTCACGGCGATGCCGTAGGCGGCGGCCAGGGACGACGAGGTCTGGAAGGTGAAGAGCAGGATCAGCACGCCGATCATCAGGTAGCTGTTCACCTGCGGCACGTAGATCTGCCCCGCCTGGGTCTCGGAGGTGCGGCGGATATCGATCCGCGGCAGCAGGCCGAGCTGCACCGCCTGCTGGGTCATGGAGAAGGCGCCGGTGATCACCGCCTGGCTGGCGATGACGGTGGAGGCTGTGGCCAGGACCAGCACCGGCCAGTAGGCCAGTTCAGGCACCATCTCCCAGAACGGGTTGAAGCGGGCGCTGTGGTCGGAGAGGACGTTGGCGCCCTGGCCCAGATAGTTGAGGGCCAGGCACGGCAGGGCGAAGCCCAGCCAGGATGCGCGGATCGGCGCCACGCCGAAATGGCCCATGTCGGCGTAGAGCGCCTCGGCCCCGGTCACCGCCAGGAAGACGCTGCCGAGGATGACGAAGCCGACCCAGCCGTTGGTGAACAGGAACAGCACCCCGTAGTGGGGCAGGAAGGCGCGGACGATGGTCCAGTCGTCGAAGATGTGGAGAACGCCGAGCGCCCCCAGGGTCAGGAACCACGCGGCCATGATCGGGCCGAAGAAGGCCGCGACCCGGTGGGTCCCGCGCGGTTGGACCATGAACAGGGCCACCAGCACGCCGGCGGCGATGGGGACCAGATAGGGCTCGATGCCGACGCCGACGCCCGGCGCCTCCTTCAGGCCCTCGACGGCCGAGAGCACGGAGATGGCCGGGGTGATGATGCCGTCGCCGTAGAACAGCGCCGCCCCGACCACGCCCAGGAAGAAGACGGCGGTCGACCGCTTCGGCAGGTGGCGCTGGGCCAGGGCCATGAGCGCGAGCGTGCCGCCCTCGCCCTTGTTGTCGGCCCGCATCAGGAAGACGACGTACTTGATGGTGACAATTAGGATCAGCGCCCAGATCACCAGGGACACCACGCCGAGGACCGCCAGTTCGCTGGCGCCGCCCGACCGGGAGTGGTGAAGGGCCTCCTTCATCGCATAGAGCGGACTGGTGCCGATGTCGCCGAAGACGACCCCGATCGCGCCGAGCGCGAGGGCTGCAAAGCTTTCCCGCTTGTGCGAGTGAGAGTCCTCGGTCGCTTCCTGAGCGACGGCGGCTGAATCAGCCATTCAAGGTTCTCCGGGCCGAAAGGCTCAAAGCGCGGCCCGAGTGCCGCAAAGCGGGCGCGATTACACCCAATCTCGCCACGGTACAATCGCGACCTGAGCGCGTCGCGGGGACGGGGGCAAGGGAAAACTCGGCATGGCTTGACGTTCGGCCCGCATTCGCCACCTTCGGCCGTGCTTGTGGGAGAAGGGGCCCAAATGGACCGCAGACTGGCCCTGGTGACGGGCGCCTCGGCCGGGATCGGCGCGGCCTTTGCGAAAATCTACGCCAGCCATGGTTACGACCTGGCGCTGACGGCCCG
>JAEXKM010000136.1 GCA_023445705.1 Pseudomonadota bacterium | reverse complement strand
CACGACGACATCACCGCCGACGCCGTCGCTGTGGCCTTCGGCGTGGAGCTCGAAGAGCACCCGGAAATCCTGGCGATGATGCAGGCGCGCTGGGGCGATGACCTGAACGCTGCGCGCCGCCGGATGGCGCGGGTGCCCGTGGGGGGAGAGCTGGTCAAGAACCCGGTGCAGGGCCCGCCGGGCTTCACCATCGGGAACGTCTTCGTGCTCGCCGGCGTGCCGACGATCATGCGCGGGATGCTTGAGGACGTCGGCTCTCGGATGAGGGGCGGGCAGGTCACCATCTCGCGTACGCTCCGGGTCGAAGGCTCCGGCGAGAGCGCCATCGCCGCGCCGCTGGAAGCGGTGGCCAAGGCCCACCCGAACTTGTCGCTGGGCAGCTACCCGTTCTTCAGCCCCGACGGCTTCGGCTCCCACCTCGTGCTGCGCGGCCGGGACGAGGGGGAACTGGCGCAGGCGGTGAACGATCTTCGCGCCGCGCTGGAGGCGGCGGGCGTTGCGGCCGCGCGGGAAGTGACGGGGAATTAGGCCTGGCTACGGTCTGGCGGGGGAAGACCCGCCGCGTCCCCATTCTTGATCCGAAAGACCAAGGCGGCCGCCAGACCCATCAGCATGAACTGGAAGGTGTGATTGGTCGGCTGGCTGAAGATGGCCTTGATCACGAAGAAGACGGCCAACGCGATCCCGGCTGGTAGGATCAGTTTGTGTTCGCGATGTTCCAGATTTTGGAGGACCCCGTACTTCACGGCGCTCAAAATGCATATGATTATCGACCCATAGTAGAACAGAAATCCAAGTATTCCGTAATCTAGAGCTATGAGCAGGAAATAATTGTCGATCGTCATTGTGCCGGCGAGGTTGGTATAGCCCAATTCTTCGGCGCCTCGGCTCGCACCATAACCCCATGGCCGCATGAGGACTTTCGGTATGCCTGCAATCAGCTGGTCGATTCGGCCTTGATCGCTATACGCGGTGCCGCCGCTACCCCACACCATCGACTTTAGGCGTTGAACGGTGAAGGTGGCCGCCACGAAGGCGACGAAAACGGCCGGATAGGCGAGGACGACAGTTGGCGCCAATAGCGACTGTTTATGAGACCGCCAGGAGATTACGCCCCAGGCTAAAAGGTACAGGAGGCAGGCCAAGAAGAAACCTACGACGCCTAACCGAGAGTCGGTCGCAAGGATTACGTAGAATATCAACGGCAGGCAGAGGGCGGCCCAAATCCGGGTCACTCGGCTGTAGCCGCCGACAGAGAAATGAATCGCAAAGGGCGTCACTAAGGCGAGGAATTCGCTTGCCCCAAGCGGAGTAGAGTGAATGGTCTGAACCCGGTATTTACCGGTGCCGAGGCGCCGGGCCCCGGAGAGGACGCGTTGGACGTACTCGTCGCCGACAGCAAGGAAGTTGGGGATGTGACCTGACCATGGAACCCTCTCGAGTTGCTGTTCCCAAACGCCAAGAAGGCAAACGAAGAAGGCAGTACCGCAGAATATTAAGGCCCATTTTTCCGCGTTTCCAGGCCGCGTAAACACGTAGCATGCAGTAAAGAAAATTGCGGTCCAACTAACCTGATAGGCGAACACCGCGTTTAGAGATTCCATTGGCCGATCCGATATAAGGATCGATGCGCATTGGATAACGACAAATCCAGTTATGAAGGCTAGAAGTAGTCGGATCGAGGTGGCCGATTGCTTGGTTCGGGCCCTAAATTCCGGAGAGATCGAGACGCAAATGATTAACAGAAACGCCAGTGGAAAGCCGATCAGCCGCACCGAAGTAATCCAGGGCAGGCCCGGTAACGCGATGGCGAGATAGTTCGGCCAAACGGCGGCGGCCACAAAAAAGGCGAAAAAGAGAATCTCGAGGGGCCGAGTGGGCGCTACCTTCATATCTGGTAGGGCCCAGATCACTAGACCGCTCAAAACTACCAGCGGGGATAGGAATTGAGTGAGTAGAAAGGGCGTCGTGAGCGCGTAAAAGAAACCGTAGATCAGGCAAAACGCTAGGAGCGATACAAATAGAAGTGCGCCAAATATTATTTGTTCTGGCCGCTTCTCGCCCTTAAATGGGGGCAGCGCGGTGAGTTTTTGTCGGGTGGTGGCGCCAGGATCTGAAAAGGGATGCGATTTTGCGGGTTTCTGCATTCGATCGTCTTGCTTGGCGCTGGAGTCGTACTGGGTCGCGGGGCTCTGGGTGACGAGTGAAGAGCTAAGTGGCTACCCTACCCATGCTGCATGGCTATGCAGCTCGCCCTTAACGTTACGCTATTAGTTTAGCGGTTTGAGGCTGGCTCTATTTCATCGTTGCCGAGGGAACGGATCATGGCCAATCAGAGTGTGGTAGGCAACGGCTTCAACGCCGCTCCAATCATCGACTATCAAGTGGTCCTCTCGGCCGACAAGCCGAGCATGGTTCCGGGGAGCTATGATTTAGTTTCGCTCAGCCATACTTGGCTCGCCTACGATAGGCGGCTTCGGCTGACCCAATTGCGCGATCGAGATGGCCAGCTCTTCGCCGTTGTTGTCGGCTTTCCCTACAGCGATTTCGGTGATGCGTTCCTGCCGGCCGGCGAGGTGGCGATACCAATCGTGATCAATTCCGTCGACGACCTAGAGAGGCTGGCGATACCAAAACTGGCGGGGCTGTATGTGCTATTCACCGCAGGCTCTCTCCCGCCGCGAGTTTACATGGACCATGGGGGCTCATTCCCGCTGGTATATTCCGCCGAGGATCGGCGCGCGGCGTCGTCACCAGCCTTGCTGCTCGACGAGAAACAATACCATCACCGCTTTCGTCGCGAGTTGCATGAGCAGCTAATTGAGCGGGAGGGGGGCGGCGGTTGGATATCAGGAGCGTTAACCGCTCATGAAGATGTCCGCCGAGTGCTCCCCAATCACTACTTGGACTTGGCGAGTTGGAAGGCCCATAGATTCTGGCCGAGGGCAGGGGACTTCCGCCATTGGCTCGAACTGGGAGATGGCGCGCGCCTAGCCGCCGCGGCCCTGGGTAGATTTAGCGGTGCGGCCACCAAAGACTTCCAGGTCGCCGTCACTATGACGGCTGGCTTCGACTCCCGGCTGTTATTAGCTGGTTGCCGGGATGTCGCATCCGAATGCGAATTTTTTACGCTGGCCGCGCCCGGCGCCGACTTGGACATGAGCGTCAGCCAGGCCTTGGCGAGGCGCTTTGGGTTAAATCATCGGGTGATGCCACTGCGGCAGGCCACCGACCTCGAAATCGCGACGTGGGACCGAATGGTTGGGGATTGCATGCGTGAGGCGCCCCGCCAAACCCATGTCACGCTTCGTGATCTCAACGGCCGGGATGCGGTCTTTACCGGAATGTACGGTGAAGTCGGCCGGTGCCGGCTGTACCGCCAGGACTTCCGCAGCATAAATGAGGGCGCGATCGATGAGCGGTTCATTCTCGACCGGCTCACCTTGCCCCCCCAACCAGAACTGCTCGCCGATGTCGCAGAATGGCTTGCCGCCTTGGCCGGTCAGCCGAACAGCGTGATCTTGGATCTCGCCTTTCTGGAGCTGAAATTTGGAAGTTGGGCGATGGGGCAGCGCCCGATAAGCAACTCCATAAAGCTCAACATCTTGCCGTTTGCGCAGCGACCGGTATTCGAGGCGTTCATTGGCGTCGCCCCTGCCCAAAAGGAGACGGGGGCGCTCTTTTGGGAGATTATCAAAGTCCTCTGGCCGGAACTCTCCGAGTTTCCGATCAATAAATACGGCGACTTGCGCGATTACATGGCCATATGGAAGAAGCTTTCGAACGCCAACCGAGTTAAGCGCTTTCTGCGTGACCGGCTGGCTAGGAAGCGGGCTTTGGTATGAGCGCCGCTGCGTCCTTGCGCTGTGCTTTTGTGACGCTTGAATTGTCCTTCATTACCCAGTCGCTCGGCTTGTTTCCTTTGATGGCGATTCCCGTCGTGGCGTTGTTCGTGACGACCACTCCGCTGTCTTTTGCAGACAGCAAGAGCCCGTCTTTCGGCGCAATTAGCACGTTGTTGTCGATGCGCGCATTGCGAATTTTGCCGTAGCTGATCAACGCGCTAGACCCCAACAAGTTGGTAATGAAAACGTTGTTCGAGATAATCAGATTGTGATCGCCGGGGGACGTTCCAGGTTCTTCTCCATGGAAGGTCATCGGGCGGGATGCATTTGATATCCTATTACCTGTGACTTTAACGGATCTATTGTCCATGTAAACGGATATGCCATTCCCGTGGATGCCGTATAAGTTGTTGAGCGTGTTGTTTTCGATATTTACATTGCTCGATCCCATCACAAGGATGCCCGTCTTTCCGACACGATCGAAATGATTTCCATAGATCGTTAGATTACTTACGGGCTTTAGGTTAGTACGTATGCCGGATCCTCGCTCTATATTTTTAAAGGTATTTCCCCTTATTGTGGCATTATTAACCCGGCCGATCATAATCGGGCCGGCGCCTGAATACATCGATGAATTTTGAAACACATTTCCTTGAATATCGACGTCGGTCGAAAGTTTTCCGGAGTTTGTGATCTGGACACCTTCGCCGTACTTTGCAGCGGTGTAGTGTTGAAACTTAAATCCGCGTATCACGACATTGGATTGGCCGCCCAGGTCAATGGCTCGGCGGCCGTTTCCTATATGTAGGGCACCATTCTTCTGACGGAGTTGAACGACTGCGAGTCCTGGGGCCACAACGGCGTATTCTCCGGGCGTGTTGACGAGTGCGATAGCGTTCAACACAGCGACCCTCCCAGGGCGGTCCTTATAAAGACGAAGGTTGTTCGCTAGAAAGCTGATCGTATCACCCGAAATCGCGGTGATGGGACGGCGAGCAACTTGGTTCCCATAGGTCCATATCGACAAGGTCGCTCCTTCGGGCCAGCCGCCTAAAGCTTCGGCCAATGACGAAGACCGAAGTTCGCCTTGCTCAATCCGCGCCGCTTGATCCGGGGGCGTGGCGAGGTATTCGGTTACGTCGTCGGCGAAGAAGGGATCCTTGGGCTCGGGGTACTGACTCTCAAATAGAGCGCCGCTTGCATCGAAAAACTTGATCAGGGATGTCGGCGGGGGCCTGTAGGAGACAAGGCTGAGCTCTTGCCAGTTCCCCGCCCCTCCACAGGCTAAAGCCGATGCGCAGGGTTCGATTTTCTGCACGAGGTCCGCGCCTTCGAACACAGCCGGTTGAGGCCCCCATTCGTCGCCGGCGAACACTATGGGACGGCCTGGCGCGCCGCTGGCGGGTAACGTCAGGGTGCCACGATAGGCGACGCCTCCGCGGAAGCGAACCCTGTCGCCTGGCTGCAGAGCGACCGCCGCTGCTTTGCCGGTCGCGTCACGATCTCCTGGCGCGTGTTTCCAGGGCGCGTCCGGTCTGTCACCTGTGGCGGAATCGGCACCTTCGCTGTAGTCAACATAATAGACGGCTGAACGCGCCGAGCCGGAGCAACCCACGATCGTGCAGATCGCTATGGTCGCAGCCGTCCACATGCTTGGCCAATGCTGCCGAGTAGCGCGGTTTGAAGCGTCCGCAAGCATGGGTGGCCTCCAATTATCGCTAATGCCAAAAGGCTAGTGTTGATTTATTCGGCGCATCTCCGCAAACGCGGTGATCCGCGACGGGGCGTCGGCTCTGCTGCACGCGGCGGCCGGCATCTCAGCCAGCTTAGCGACATCTGGGGGTTGCTTTGAGCGTCAGCAGAAACACGTCCTACAACATAGCAGGCGCGGTAGCGCCTCTGTTGCTCTCCCTCATCACGGTGCCGATATATCTACGTCTGGTCGGAGCGGAACGATACGGCGTCCTCGCTATCGCCTGGCTGTTGCTGGGCTATTTCGGCCTCTTCGATCTCGGCTTAGGCCGATCGACGGCGTTTCGCATTGCGTCGCTTCGAGAGGGCGCGGAGGACGCGCGGTCCTCCGCTTTTTGGACCGGGCTTACGATTAACCTCGGAATGGGAGTGGTTGGCGGCCTCCTACTGTTTGGCGCCGCTAGCTTCTTCTTTGGGCAAGTTTTCAAGGTAAGCGCGGGCATGCGCGGGGAAGTGATGTCGGCGGTGCCCCTGCTCGCCTGCGCGGTGCCGATTGCGACGGTCACCGGCGTGCTGACTGGCGCGATGCAAGGGCGCGAGAGGTTCCTCGAAACGAATCTAGTATCGACCGTGTCGACGGCGCTCTTCCAGTTGTTCCCGTTGGCTGTGGCGTATTGGGCAGGCCCGCACCTCAAGTACCTGCTCTCGGCGGCCATCCTGGCGCGGCTATGCGCCATCGCGGTCCTCGGCTTCTGGTGCATGAGGGAGTTCGGGGTAACGCGGGTCTTGCGGGTGGATCCGAAGGAAGCGCCGCTACTTCTGAAGTACGGCGGATGGGTGAATCTCACATCCCTTATCGGCCCTGCCTTAGTGGCGGCAGATCGTTTCGCGATCGGGGCGATCCTGGGGGCTGCCGCCGTCACGGTATACACAGTGCCTTTCCAACTAGCGCAGCGTATTCAGGTGGTTCCCGGGGCCTTGACGAACGCGCTGTTCCCCCGGCTATCGAGTATAGATCAAACCCAGCAACACGCCTTAGTCAATTCCGCCACCATGGCGCTCTTGGCCATCATAAGCGCGCCTGTTCTAGGCGGTATCTTCTTGCTGGAACCCTTCCTGCGCCTTTGGATCGGCGCGGAGATCGGTGGGCAGTCGGCGGAAGTCGGTCGCATCATGTTGATCGGGTTCTGGATCAACTCCTTCGCCCTCTTGCCGTTCATCCGCCTCCAGGCATCTGGCCGGCCAGATCTCGTCGCAAAGGCGCTGATCGCCGAAATCCCTCCATATATGGTCGCCCTATACTTTGGGCTTCAGCACTTTTCCTATGTTGGGGCCGCGGTCGCCTTCGCGGCGCGATGTGTCGTCGATTACGTGATCCTGACGCTTATGTCGGGAGGGCGAAGAGCGGCCTGGCGACCGATCTCGGTTGTTGGGCTGTTGTTAGCCGTTGGCGCCTGGCTGGCCAGCCTTTGGAGCTATATGGATTGGCAGTGGTGGGTCAGCGCACTCGTGCTGGCAGGCATACTGATCGGCATAAGCGTAAAGGTCTTGCCTGCGGAAGTGGCTTCAAGATTGCAGGGAAGCGGGATCGGTAGAGCGGTCGCGCGGGTGCTTTCCAGGGAGTGAAACTGTGATGTTCGTGAAGCTGCTCACGAAGATGAAGCGGCGGCTGCTCCGCCAGCCCACCGAGAGTTCGTTGCTGTTGGCTCCCAAGTTTCCTCAGTACGAAATTGGGCGTGGCAGTTACGGCGGCCTGAGCGTGCTGGAATTTGGCGAAGGAACGATACTGCGTGTCGGGGCCTTCTGTTCGTTCGCCGCCGGCGTGCAGGTCTTCCTAGGCGGGGAGCATCGAACCGATTGGGTCAGCACTTATCCGTTCAGCGCCCTTGATCGACGCTTCCGGGACCTAAAGGGGCATCCAAGGTCCCGCGGTGACGTCGTCATCGGCAACGATGTCTGGATCGGCCGCGAAGCGATGATCATGTCTGGGGTGAAGATTGGGGATGGGGCGATCGTTGGCGCCAGGGCCGTCGTCGCGAAAGACGTCCCCCCGTATACTATTGTGGCGGGAAATCCAGCGACGATACGACGAGAGCGTTTTCCGCCCCATACCGTTCGCCGGTTGCTGGAGGCTAGCTGGTGGGACTGGCCGATCGAGAAGATCGACGAACTTGTGCCGTTGCTAATGTCGGATCGAATAGATGAATTTCTCCAGGCGGCAGAACGCTACCGGGCACGGTGACCACATACGAACATCTGCGCCATGAACAGATGGCTCAGCCGTCCTCCCGTCAATCCGTTCAATGCTTGCGCTTTCCAGCCCGGCGCTCGCATCGGGCGAAGGAATTTGATCTTGACGCCTGAGGTTTCAAAGAGATCTGAAAAGCTGCCGGGGGTGAACCACCGCAGATGAGTGCGGTCCATCATCCCGGAAGGACGATACTCGAAGCGCCCTAAGAATAGTTCTTTGAGCACGCCCCAGTAGGCGATGTTCGGTGAGCTTGCGTAGATCGCGCCACCGACCTTGACACAGGTTACGAGCTTCCGGAGGACATCCCACGGATCTGTGAGGTGTTCCAAGACCTCACTGATTATCAGAGCATCGAACTGGTCAGAATAGGATTCCAGGCTGAGCGTCTGAACGTCCCCAACCAAAACCTCGCTCAGGCTTTCGGCGGCCACGCTCGCGGCAGCTTCGTTCAGTTCAATTCCAACGTAGCGCCCGGCTTTTCCGGCTGCGAGCACAGCTCGGCCCGTTCCGCCGGAGCCGCAACCTAGTTCCAGGATGGTTGCGTTGCTTCCGGTTTCAAGAAGGGCGACGATGTCGTGCCGCGCGTTCGAAAAGTAACTTGCCGGCTTCTCGTCATAGATGTGTGCGATCATGGGGCGCGGTGTGGGGGCGGCGAGCGACATTTCGAGACTCTCCTCGGGTCATTCCAGGCGAACCTGCGGCTTCGGGGGCTTGCTCGACAAGCGGTCAGGCGATCGGAAGTTATCGGCTAGGAGGCGCGCAACGAATGGTCAATCCCTCTTAAGGCATAGCCATACGATGACGCTCAGCCGATCAGGCGATAGCGCCTGTATGATCGCATTCACTTGTCGGGACGTAAAAGGTGACTCGTAGCGCGAAGGATTTTGCGATCGCCGCAGCTGTTAACAATCACGAGATTCTTGAGGCGTGCCTAAAGCGTTCGCCAGACCTGTTGTCGGGTGACCTGAAACTGAAGATTTATGAAGGCTACTCGTCAGCCGCGTCTGCGCTGAATGCAGGCCTGGATGGGGCGGACGCGCCAATCGTAATTCTGGCTCACCAGGACGTCTACTTGCCGGCGGGCTGGCTGAAACGCCTGACGCAGCAGATCGACGTGATCGAGCAGAAGGCGCCGAACTGGGCTGTGGTCGGACTTTACGGCCGCGAGCCGAATGGCGAAGAGGTCGGACTGGTCTGGTCATCGGGCTTAGGACGAGTGTTAGGGCAAGCGGATTTTCCGCCAACGGAAGTTGTCACACTTGATGAGCTGGTTCTGGTCGTTCGAAAGGGCAGCAACCTTCGATTCGATGAGGGGGTGCCTGGCTTCCATTTTTATGGGACCGACATCGTCATGCAGGGGCGGTTGCATGGTGCCCCGTCGTTCGTTGTCGAGGCGCCGGCGATCCACAACGGCCGTCCCGTGAAGAGCCTGAGTGGGGCGTACGCCATCGGGTATCGCTACATGCAGAGGAAGTGGCGTAGTCACCTCCCGCTTAAGAACCTCAGCTCCGATATCGTGTGGCACCCTATAAAACTCTGGCGAGCACAATGGGCAGGCGTGCGTCGCTATCGGAACAATGTCAATCGGCCGAGGCCCGACGCGGTTGAGGTGGCCAAGCGCCTCAATTACGAATGAGAGAGTCGGCTCACGCGAGCGGTGCGGTAAAGCGACCGCGCTCAGTTCATCGTCCTAACAGCCTCGCGTGCTTGCTGCCGCATCTTCAACCACTGGCCAATAAATCTTCGGACGGGCGCATCGTAAATCCTGTCCATTACCCAGCAGAAGATGATTAGGCTCGCGACAAACGCCAATCCTGACCAGGGCGCTAGGTGGCTGATGTCGGGGCCGGCTAACTTTTGCAGGGCGCCTTTGAGGCCCAGGGCCAATGGGTAGTGGAGCGAATAAACCCCATACGAAATTAAGCCCAGGAAGCTAAACACGGGGCGCAGACGCCCGGAGGGTTCGGTGGAGGCCCCGAGTATGACCAAGCTTGGTAGCAGCACCAGGACGCAAGTTAGTTCAAATACGCCCGTATACGTGCCTGGCGCCGCGGCGAATATTCCGCCGCACGCCACAAGGATAAGTGTCGGCGGGAGCCGTATCGTCGGGATCCCGTTCCGGGCAAGGCGATAAATTAGGACGCCCGCGCCGAAAGAATACACAACGCGTGGGAGGCCGCCCGCACAGTTGGCCCAATGAGACCCGAAGTGCAGGTTGCCGTTGAGGATTCCCAGCACGACAAGGGTGAGGCCCGCACTGGCGACCACTGCTGCAAGCACGCGAGTGCGAAGCAGCGGGAATAACGCCCCGTAAGCGATATTCACCACGACCTCAAAAAAAAGCGACCAGCTCGGAGGGTTGAGCGGAAACATCGGCGCTACCGAGGGATCCTGTGGCCCGGTAGCGGACGGGAGCATCAGGAGCCCTGCGGCGGCGGCTTTCAGGAGGTAATCGAAGGTCCAGAGTTGGGCGTCCCCAAACTCGATTTCTGCCAGGATCTCACCTACGCCGAGCGCGAGCCCGACCAGATAAAGCGGATATAGCCTTACCAGCCTCAGCGACATGAAGCGCCACGGCGAGAGATCAGACGCCAATTGGCCTTCGTATGCGTGGGCGATGATGAAGCCGCTCATGACGAAGAAGAGGTCGACGGCGAGGCCTGCGCTCACCGCCGATATGGGCCCCATGAGGGATGGGGCGTGGACAACGACCACTGCGAGGGCAGCGACGCCTCGCATGCCGTCAAGCGTCCCGTACTGACGGCGAACGGCCTTGGTCACAGTTGCTCCCCCGTTGAGCCGGAATTGGCCAATGTTAAGCTCTACTACAGCCCGGGGGGCGTATTGCCTAGACGTTGTATTCCGCTCGCGCTCGACCCCCAGTGTCAGGCTGGGCGCGAATCGACCGGGAAGCTGAACTCGCCGAAGGGTGCCTCGCGCATTGCGCTAGCATCGCCCTATTCCTGCAGTGCGGCTTTTGTTGAGTTCGATAACAACGTCGCCGAGCGCTCCATCCGGCCTCTCCGTTTAACGGCGAGAAGTCGGCTCAGACGGCGGTGATCGCCGCTGGAGATCCTCATCGGGAGGGCCGGGGTCGATGCTCCTGGGCCTGCGCAACGGCGGGCCGCTCGACCCTGGGTCAGTCCAAGTTTCAGCCTGTCTTGGATATTTGGGACTGCTAGCACTGTTGCGCAACGCAAAGTGGTGAGCGCGGTGTCTCCAGTTGCGTGGCGAACGGTCGCGCCAATTTCCATGAGTAAGTCGAATGGATAACACAATTTAACCACACTGATTATGAGGTAGAAAATATATGAGAGTAATATAACGGCGTGATTGAAATTGGTGGGCGTCGATATTGCTCAGTGGCGACGGGATGTCGCGTTGATGTGTATCGTCGTTGATGCTTCTGGTTCTTGCCATTGCAGTTTAGCGATCATGCTCTAGGGGGCGGTCTTGTCGACGGTTTATGTTTCAAACGCAGATCAACTCGCATCAGCGCTAAATTCTGCTAAGGCGGGAGATGTAATATCTCTAGCTGCTGGATATTATGGTAATATTTCCTTATCAGGAAAGGCATTTTCCGATGAGGTTGTGATTAAGTCTGATGACCCGGATAATCCGGCTTCGTTTGGATCTCTATCGATCAAGGCGAGCCAAAATATTACCTTCAGTGGCGTGAATGTGGACTTCGTTCCCAACGAATCGACGGTATCCTTTTCATCGGCTGTGCTTGTCGAAAATTCTAACGACATTACCTTTAAGGGTGGGGTTATCGAGGGCGGCCCCGCGGTGACGGGGGTTTCGATCGACGCGGATAAGGTGGATTCGACCGGAAACGTCATCGGTCTGCCCACGGGACGCGGCGTCACGATCCAGGGCTCGTCCAACGTGACGATCGCACAGAGCGATATCTCGCACTTCCTCAGAGGTATTGCGATCGGCGACTCCGAGAAGGTCACGATCACCGATAATGAAATACACCATCTGCGGAAGACGGCGATCGTTGGTGGCGGTGACGACCTTGTTATTGAGGGGAACTACCTACACTCGTCCAGCCCATGGAAGATCGGGACCGCCGGCGGAGATCATGCGGATTTCATCGCCCTTTGGACCGATCCGAACCAAGGTGCGCCTACTACCAATGTGACTATTCGCGATAACATCCTCGCCCAGGGCGACGGCACCGGCGTGCTTGGGATGTGGCTGCAGGGCGATGTGGCCGGCTTCGCGAACGTTGTGATCGAGGGGAATGCTATCCTGGGGGGGGATACCCAGGGGATCATGATGTCGAACACGGTGGGCGGGTCCGTGAAGGACAATGTCCTCATTCAGACGACGGAGTATGCTAAGGCGCCTGGCATCATCCTTCTGGAGGGTGCGACCAACATATCCGTATCGGAAAATATCGCCTCTGCCATCGGCGATAAGAACGGCGGTGTGACGGGCAATACGATCTACGACAACTGGATCGCGCAGAAACTCAGCACCCTCAAGGTGGGCTATTACGACAGTCAAGACATCGCGTCGAAGCTGTTGGGGCTTACTGATGCGACCGATATCTATAACGTGATGGCGAAACTGCTTGGCGCACCCTTGAATGACGTCGCCGTGGTCGGGCCAGCGCCGGTGCCGCTGCCGGCTCCAGAACCTGAAGCGCCTGTCGGCCCTCTCCCGCCGGCGATCGATATGCCAGAGGCTGAAGCGCCGGCACCTGAACCGGTCGTGGGCGACCTGATCATTGGCAGGTCCGCTGCCGATTACTTGGAGGGGGGCGCCGGTAACGACACGATCGACGGACGCGGTGGTGCGGACCAACTGCTTGGTGGCGCGGGTGACGATACGTATATCGTCCCGAACAGCCAAGCGTATATAATTGAAGATATCGGCGGCGGTCTGGACACAGTCATCGCTCGAGGGGATTATATTCTAGGTCAAAACCTCGAAAATCTCGTTATCAGTACGAGCGCCAAGAATAGCTGGTCTGCTACTGGAAATGAATTGAGCAACGTCATTTCGGGAAATGAAGGTTCAAATCTTATCGACGGTCGAGGAGGTGACGACACCATATGCGGCGGGGCCGGCAACGATATTATCATCGGCGGCGCGGGTGAGGATCAACTAACTGGTGGCGCAGGGGCCGATGTCTTCCGGTTTGGGCAAGGAAGCGGTCACGACGTTGTAACCGACTTTGGGGTTGGTGGTCGTGATGTGCTGGACCTTTCCGCTTACCTCAAAGCGGGTATCAAAGCGTACGTCGAGGTTGTCGATGATGGCACGATGATCAAGCTCACCACTGGTGACACGATCACCCTGACCGGGGTCGATCCGTCTCATCTCAAGGTGGATGGGGTCGGGTTTATCCACACTTAAGACCTCGGATTAGCTTAGTGAGGGGTGCGCAGCGACTTGCGCGCCCTTCTTGTTTTGGGGGCCGAATTCATCGCGAGTTCGTGCTTACGATAAGTTTGTAACTGGGGGCTATCTGAACTCCCAGCGTCTTTCGCACGACGCGTATTGTAGTGTCGTTTTGAGGAGGCGCGGTGATGGCGGGGAGTGAGAGTGGAGATTGGCGCGCGAGGCCCCTCCGTATCGGTCTCCTGTGGCATTCTTCCAATTCGGGGAACCTCGGAGTCGGCGCCCTGACCGTCGCCAACTTGGCGATTGTGCGTGATGTGGCTATAGCCTCGGGGTTTGATCCGAAGTTTACGATCATCGGCATGCGCGACGCGGGCGCTTCTTATCTGGATGCGGACTCGGCCACCAATTTCCCGATCGACGCGCGCTCTCTTCTATCTCCTAGAGGGTATTGGGCGGCGGCTCGGCAGCAAGACTGCATAATAGATATTGGTGCTGGCG
>JAEXKM010000095.1 GCA_023445705.1 Pseudomonadota bacterium | reverse complement strand
AGTCGATCCTCACCTTCCGCGGCAACGCCCGCGTTTACGATAGTCAGGACGCGGCCGTCAGCGGAATCCTGGGCGGCCAGGTCAAGGCGGGCGACGTGGTCGTGATCCGCTACGAAGGTCCGAAGGGCGGCCCGGGGATGCAGGAGATGTTGTATCCGACCAGCTATCTGAAATCGAAGGGACTGGGCGCGGCCTGCGCCTTGATCACCGACGGCCGCTTCTCCGGCGGAACCTCGGGCCTGTCGATCGGTCACGTCTCGCCCGAGGCCGGGGAGGGTGGTTTGATCGCTCTTGTCGAAACGGGTGATCCCATACTGATCGACATCCCGAACCGTGGGATCACGCTCGAGCTCTCGGACGATGTCATCGAGGCGCGCCGGGCGGCGATGATCGCAAGAGGCGCCGACGCCTGGAAGCCGGTCGGCCGCAATCGTGAGGTCAGCCCTGCTCTTCGCGCTTACGCCGCCATGACGACGAACGCCGCCAAGGGGGCGGTTCGCGACGTGGACCAGCTTCGCAGCTAGTCCCGCCTAGGCTTTGGGCTCCAGCGCGTATCCCGCCTCTCGCCAGGCGGCGATGCCGCCGTCCAAGGCCGTGGCCCGCATGTAGCCGAGTTCGCGCAAGGTGGCCGCGGCCAGCGTCGAGATCTTGCCGAACTCGCAGCAGGTGATGATCCGAGCGGTGGGATCGGGCAGTTCGCTGTTCACTCGCAGCTCGAGCTGCCCTCTCGGTATGTGTCGCGCGCCCTCGACATGGCCGGCCTCGAAGGCGTCCTTCTCCCGCAGATCGACTATCACGAGGTCGGCGCTGTTGTCGCCGAGCCGGGCATGTAGCTCCGGCAGCGACATGAAGGGCACGCCGCTGGCCGCTTCGGCGAGCAATTGCGCGACAGTCTTGCCGCCGCTCATATTGGTCCGCAGCGCCTCGGTCAGGTGGGTCGGCGCGGCGAGATCGAGGTCGCGCATCATCGCCACGAAGGCCGTCCGATCTGTCTTCTGAAGTCGCGGGTTCGAGGCGATCTCGTCGGCGATGGTCGAGTGGTCCCGACCTTTGTAGTCGTGGGCGGGATAGACCAGCGTCTCGCCTGGCAATCTGAGCAGCTTGTCGAACAAACTCTCGAATAGGGCGTGGGGATCGCCGGTCGGTAAGTCGGTGCGGCCGGTCCCGCCGATCAGCAGAGTGTCGCCCGTGAACACCCGGTCCTCGATCACGAGGCACATCGAGTCCGCAGTGTGGCCGGGCGTGTGAATTGCGCTCAGTTTCAAGCTGCCGGCGATCAGCATCTCGCCGTCGTCCAGTCGCAGGTCCGCATAGGGCGCTGCGCTCAATCTGTGCATCACGACGTGCGCGCCGGTCGCCGCGCCGAGTTGCCGGCTGGCCGAAAAGTGATCGGCATGGGTGTGAGTGTCGACGATGTAGCGCAGCGTCAGCCCGTGTTGCAGCAGGTGGCCGCGATAGTTGTCGATAAGGCTGAGCTCGGGGTCGACAAGGATCGCGGCGCGTGAAGCTTCACAGCCAATGACGTACGACCGGCATCCTCCAGCGCTGAAGGCTTCAAAGAGCACGGAGCGCTACTTCGGCTGGGGAATGAGGCGAAGATAAGGGCGGGGAGCTTCCCAACCGTTGGGATAGAGGGTCTTGGCTTCGTCATCGGAGACAGAGCCGGCGATGATGACCTTGTCGCCCTGCTTCCAGTTCACTGGCGTCGCGACGCGATGCTTTGCGGTGAGCTGCATCGAATCCAGCACCCGAAGGATCTCGTCGAAGTTCCGGCCAGTGGTCATCGGATAGCTGATCATCAGCTTGATCCGCTTGTCGGGGCCGATGACGAACACCGTCCGGACGGTCGCGTTGTCGGCGGCGGTCCGTCCGTCGGACCCGCCGTCGAGCTCCTCGGGAAGCATGTTGTAGAGCTTGGAGACGTTCAAGTCGGTGTCGCCAATCATCGGGAAATTCGGCGCCGTTCCCTGCGTCTCGCCGATGTCCTGGGCCCAGCGAGCGTGGTTGTCGACGGGATCGACGCTCAGGCCGATCAGTTTGGTGTTCCGCTTGTCGAACTCGGGCTTGAGCTTGGCCATGTAGCCGAGTTCCGTCGTGCAGACCGGGGTGAAGTCCTTGGGGTGCGAGAAGAGGATGGCCCAGCTGTCCCCAATCCAATCGTGGAAGTCGATCTTCCCTTCCGTGGTCTCGGCGATGAAGTTCGGCGCCTCGCTGTTGATCCGAAGTGACATCGGCCCGTCTCCTTTCGCCTGGAGCCGAACGTCGGCCCCAAAAAGCGCTTCCTGTAACCATGTTATCGGTCGTGGCGTTGCACGGTCTAGTGCGCGCACACGCTGACGTGCAGACAAAAGAAAACGGCCCGAGGATCGCTCCTCGGGCCGTTCCTTTAGGCGGTGAGCCGGGTCGCCTTAGGCGAACTGGTTCATCGTGTTGTGCGCGCCGCCGGCCTTCAGGGCCGCATCACCGGCGAAGTATTCCTTGTGGTCGTCGCCCATGTCCGAGCCGGACATGTTCTGGTGCTTCACGCAGGCGATGCCTTGACGGATCTCCTTGCGTTGGACGCCGGCGACGTAGCCCAGCATGCCCTGGTCGCCGAAGTATTCCTTGGCCAGGTTGTCGGTGCTGAGCGCGGCCGTGTGGTAGGTCGGCAGCGTGATCAGGTGGTGGAAGATGCCCGAGCGCTTGGCCGCATCGCGCTGGAAGGTGCGGATGCGTTCGTCGGCTTCGGCGGCGAGCTCGGTGGTGTCGTACTCGACGCTCATCAGACCAGCGCGGTCATAGGCCGAGACGTCCTTACCGGCCGATTGCCAGGCGTCATACACTTGCTGGCGGAAGTTCAGGGTCCAGTTGAACGACGGGCTGTTGTTGTAGGCCAGCTTCGCGTTCGGGACGACTTCGCGGATCCGGTCGACCATCGAGGCGATCTGCTCGATGTGCGGCTTTTCGGTTTCGATCCACAGCAGGTCCGCGCCGTTCTGCAGCGAGGTGATGCAGTCGAGGACGCAGCGGTCGGCGCCGGTGCCTTCGCGGAACTGGAAGAGGTTCGACGGCAGGCGCTTCGGACGCAGCAGCTTGCCGCCACGGTTCAGGACCACGTCGCCGTTCTTCATGTCGGCCGGCGCGATCTCTTCGCAGTCCAGGAAGCTGTTGTACTGGTCGCCGATATCGCCCGGGGTGTGGCTGACGGCGATCTGCTTGGTCAGGCCAGCGCCGAGGCTGTCGGTGCGGGTGACGATGATGCCGTTGTCGACGCCCATTTCGAGGAAGGCGTAACGAACCGCGCGGACCTTCGCCAGGAAGTCTTCATGCGGAACGGTGACCTTACCGTCTTGGTGGCCGCACTGCTTTTCGTCCGAGACTTGGTTCTCGATCTGCAGGGCGCAGGCGCCGGCTTCGATCATCTTCTTGGCCAGCAGGTAGGTCGCTTCGGCGTTGCCGAAACCGGCGTCGATGTCGGCGATGATCGGAACCACGTGGGTTTCGTAGTTGTCGATCTTGTCCTGGATTTCCTGTTCCTTCTTGGCGTTGCCCGAGGCGCGGGCGTCGTCAAGGTCGCGGAACAGCATGCCGAGCTCGCGGGCGTCGGCTTGCTTCAGGAAGGTGTAGATCTCTTCGATCAGCGCGGGGACCGAGGTCTTCTCGTGCATCGATTGGTCCGGCAGCGGGCCGAATTCCGAACGCAGCGCGGCGACCATCCAGCCCGACAGGTAGATGTAGCGACGCTTCGTGGTGCCGAAGTGCTTCTTGATCGAGATCAGCTTTTGCTGAGCGATGAAGCCGTGCCAGCAGCCCAGCGACTGGGTGTAGTTGGCCGGGTCAGCGTCGTAGGCAGCCATGTCTTCACGCATGATGCCGGCGGTGTACTTGGCGATTTCGAGGCCGGTCTTGAACCGGTTCTGGAGGCGCATGCGCGCCACGGATTCGGGATTGATCCCGTCCCAAGTGCCGCCCTTGCTCTTGATGAGCTGGCTCATCTCGATGATGTGGTCCTGATACGACATATGCCTCTTCCACGATCTGCCCGGGGAACTCTTTCCCGGCGTCCTGAGGCAGGTCCCTACGGCGCGTGCCCAGGCCTGTGGAGTCGCTGTGAGGTGCGGATGTCAAACTTTACAGCGACATCGTGTAATGTTGTAATGTATGTATATGTGTGTGGAGTCTAGTTGATGGCCGAGCGTCGCCTCTATGTGGGGCCAAGCCTTAGAAGGCTGCGGCGCGATCACGGTCTGACCCAGGCCGACATGGCCGCAGACCTTGAGGTTTCGCCCTCCTATATCGCGCTGTTGGAGCGTAATCATCGGCCGCTCAGCGCCGAAATGCTCTTGCGCCTTTCGCAGACCTACAAGATGGACATGGCGGTCCTCGCCGGGGACGGCGGATCGGACGAGCTGGCGCGCCTGCAGGGCGTGTTGAAGGACCCGATGTTCGCCGACATCGACCTGCCGTCCCTGGAGACGGCGGACGTGACCACCAACTTTCCAGGCATCACCGAGGCGCTGCTTCGTCTCTACACGGCCTACCAGGAAGAGCAGCTTGCGCTGGCGGATCGCGGCGCGGAGGTTCCCGCGTCCAGCGGGGCGCGGGGCGCGGAGGATTCGGACCCGGTCGCGGAGTCGCGGCGCTTTCTCGCGGCACGCCGTAACAGTTTCCCGGTGCTCGACGATGCGGCCGAGCGGCTGGCCCAGGCGATCGCCAACGACGATGGCATGGTCGGATAT
>JAEXKM010000007.1 GCA_023445705.1 Pseudomonadota bacterium | reverse complement strand
GTGGACGCCGAGGGTCTTGATCGGCTTGTCGAGCACCACCATCGAGCGATCGATCTTGCCGCCTTCGGCGTTGACCATGTCAGCCACGTCACGGCCGGTGACCGAACCGTAGAGCTGGCCAGTTTCGCCAGCCTGACGGATCAGCACGTAGGACGTGCCGTCGAGGGCCTCACCGGCCTTGCTGGCGGTTTCCTTGGCCTTCAGGTTGCGGGCTTCGATTTCGGCGCGTTGCGCCTCGAAGACCTTCAGGTTCGCGGCGGTGGCGCGCAGCGCCTTCTGACGGGGCAGAAGGTAGTTGCGGGCGAAGCCGTCTTTTACGGTGACCACGTCACCCAGACCGCCACGGCCTTCGACGCGTTCGAGCAGAACAACTTTCATGTGCTGTCCTCCCTTACTTCACGACGTAGGGCAGGAGGGCGAGGAAGCGAGCGCGCTTGATGGCCTTGGCCAGTTCACGTTGCTTCTTGGCCGACACCGCGGTGATGCGCGAGGGCACGATCTTGCCGCGCTCGGAGACGTAACGCTGCAGCAGCTTCACGTCCTTGTAGTCGATCTTCGGCGCGTTGGCGCCGGAGAACGGGCAAACCTTGCGGCGGCGGAAGAACGGACGGCGGGGAGCCGCCGCGGCCGCCGGAGCGGCGGAGGTTTCGTCAGTCATATTGAACCCTCCCTTTCTTAGGACTGGAATTCTTCGCGGCGCGGTTCGCGATCACGATCGCGGCGAGCCAGGATGGGGGAGAGCTCCAGGTCGAGTTCCTCGACGCGCAGCGTCAGGGTGCGCAGAACGTCTTCGTTCAGCGACAGTTGACGCTCCATCTCCTTCACCGCCGCCGCGGGGGCGTCGATGGCGAGCAGGGAGTAGTGCCCCTTGCGGTTCTTCTTGATGCGGTAGGTGAGGTTACGAAGACCCCAGTACTCGATCTTAGCGACGGAGCCGCCGCCTTCTTCGATCAGAGCCTTGATTTGGTCGTTGAGGGCTTCGGCCTGTTGCGGCGAGATGTCCTGCCGCGAAATAACAACGTGCTCGTAGAGCGCCATAGTTCCTTTTCCCGTATGGAGGGCGGCGCGTCCGACGCCGGGTAGCGTCGGATACGATGGCTCTTGCGGCGCGGCGATCGGGAGTTTCCCGATCCTTTTGCGTTCCGGCCGAAGACCGCCTTCCGTGAAGAGGCGGGCTAGTACGGGAAAACCGAGTTCAGGGCAAGGTTTTTCGGGAGCGAACCAAGGTGCTCACCAGCGAAGCGGGGACCGCGCGTGAGGCTCATCCTGAGGTCGTCATGGTCGGGCCGCGAGGTCCCGGCCATCCATAGACGCGAGAGATAGTCGGAAAAGCTGACGTTTATGGATCCCCGGCACGCTGACGCGGCCGGGGATGACGATCTAGTAGAGTCGCGGCTTAGCAGAACCGCGGACGCTGGCGGCCTATTTCTTCGGGTGGCTGGCGCGCCAGGTCTTCACCGCGCCGAGCGTTTCGGCGACGTGGTCGTTCGCCTTCATGTCCGAATAGGCGTGGATCACCTGGCCGGTGGGCGAGATCACGTAGGAGGTGCGGTTCGACCAGCCCGGCCTCACGGCCAGGGTCGCATCGTACTGGGCGGCGATCTTGGCGCTGGGGTCGGCTGCGACGGGGAACTTGCCCGAGCACTTCTCGGTATCGGCCGAGAATGAGGCCAGCTTGTCGAGATTGCCGGAGGTCACGCCGATGACGGTCGCGCCCTGCGCTTTGAACTCGTCGATGGACTCGGCGAACAGGCGGGCTTCGAGATTGCAGCCTGCGGTCTCGGCCGCCGGGAAGAAGTACAGGACCACAGGGCCGTTCTTGCGCGCCTGGGCCAGGGAGAAGTTGATCGGCTTGCCGGCCTGGTAGCCCTGGGCGGTGAAGTCAGGAGCCTTGGCGCCTTCCTTCAGGGCGGCGAAGGCTGGCGTGGCGGCGAGGGCCGCGACGGCGGCGGCGAGGGCGAGACGGCGCATGGGTGTCCTCCAGAACGAGAAGACTATAGAAGCGCCGCTTACCTTTGTCTTCGCCGCGCTTGCGGGCTAGAGAGCGCGCAAGATTTCCGGAGCGGATTCCCCCATGGACAAGGCTGCCCTGGCTCGCAACGCCCATCGCGTCCTGCGCGAGGCCCGCATTCCCGAACTGCCGAACCCCTATTTCGGGAAGGTGCGCGATAACTACGACCTGCCGGACGGCCGGCGGATCATCATCGCCAGCGACCGGATCAGCGCCTTCGACCGCATCCTGGCCGCCATCCCCTTCAAGGGACAGGTGCTGACGCAGACCGCGCGGTTCTGGTTCGAGCGGACTGGCGATATCTGCCCCAACCACGTGCTGGCCTATCCGGACCCCAACGTGGTGATCGGCCGCCGGTTGGACATCCTGCCCGTCGAGATCGTGGTCCGTGACTATCTGGCGGGCACGACCGGCACTTCGATCCTGACGCTCTACAAGAAGGGCGAGCGGGAGATGTACGGCCACCGGCTGCCGGACGGCCTGCGGGACAACCAGAAGCTTCCGCATCCGATCATCACGCCGACTTCCAAGGCGTTCGACGGCGGGCATGACGAGCCGCTGACGCCGGCCCAGATCGTGGAGCAGGGACTGCTGACGCAGGACCAGTGGGACACGCTGTCGAAGTACGCCCTGGCGCTGTTCGCCCGCGGTCAGGAGCTGGCCGCCAAGCGCGGACTGATCCTGGTCGATACGAAGTACGAGTTCGGGACCGACGCGGACGGTCAGATCATCCTGGCCGATGAGATCCATACGCCGGACTCCAGCCGCTACTGGTTCGCGGAGAGCTATCCCGAGCGGTTCGAGCAGGGGCAGCGGCCCGAGAGCTTCGACAAGGACTTCGTCCGGGCATGGGTCGCCGAGCGCTGCGATCCCTACAACGACCCGATCCCCGAAATCCCCGAGGCCATGCTGGTGGAGACCGCGGCGGTCTATATCCAGGCCTTCGAGACCATCACCGGTCAGGTCTTCGATATCGAAGACGGCGACGAACCCGTCCTGGATCGGATCCGCCGCAACCTCGCGCCCTTCTTCTCCTGAGATCAGGCGGCGGCCAGTTCTTCTTCGATCTGGCCGAGCCGCTCCTTGCCGAAGAACATCTCGTCGCCGACGAAGAAGGTGGGCACGCCAAAGGCTCCGCGCGCGGCCGCACGCTCGGTGTTGGCCAGGAGCTCAGCCTTCACCTCCGGATCCTGGGTCGCTTCGAGGATCGCCTTGGCGTCGAGGCCGGCTTCGGTCAGCACCTGAGCCACGACCTCCGGATCGTCCATCTTCAGACCGCGTTCCCACATGCCGGCGAGCACCGCCGCGAGATAGGCGTCCTTCACGCCCATGCGCTCGGCGGCGACCAGCCCGCGCATGATCAGCAGGGTGTTGACCGGGAAGTGGGGGTTGAACCGGTAGTCGTTCAACTGGTGCTTTTCGACGAAGCGCTTCGTCTCCAGCGCCTCATAGGCGAGCTTTCCCTGGATGCCGCCAAAGGCGGTCATCGGCGCCTGGTTGCCGGTGAGCTTGAAGATGCCGCCCAGCAGAGCGGGGGTGACGACCACCTCGGCGCCGGCACGCTTGGCGATGTCGCCGAGGACGCGGTTGGCCAGATAGGCGTTCGGGCTGCCGAAATCGAAAATGAACTCGACGGTCTTGGTCATGGGCGGTCTCCTCACCAGGCCTCGGTCCAGGGGCGTAGATCGAGTTCGTGCGTCCAGGCCGAGCGTTGTTGTTTGTGCAGCCAGACATAGTTGGCGGCGATCTCCTCGGGCTTGAGGATCGCATCGCGCCCCAGGCGCTCTTCGCGGTCGGGGATGTTGGTGCGGGCGAAGACGCCGTCGATGGCCCCGTCCACGACCACGTGAGCGACATGGATGCCTTGAGGGCCGAGTTCGCGCGCTGCGGATTGGGCGACGGCGCGCAGGCCGTGCTTGGCCGAGGAGAAGGCCGAGAAGCCTTGCCGGCCTCGCACGGAGGCCGTGGCCCCGGTGATGAGGATCGTGCCCTTGCCGCGCGGCTGCATGACGCGGGCGGCTTCGCGGAGGGTCAGGAAGCCTGCGAAACAGGCCATCTCCCAGACCTTGTGGAAGACCCGCGAGGTGGTCTCGGTCAGGTCGAAGCGCACGTTCGCCCCGATGTTGAAGACGACGACTTCGAGCGGGCCGACCTCGGCCTCGATGCGGTCGACGAGGGCGACCATCTCGTCCTCCGACCGGGCGTCGACGCCATAAGCTCGCGCCTTGCCGCCGTCGGCGCGGATCGAGGCGGCGAGCTCTTCGAGCTGCTCAAGGTTCCGGGCGCGCCGGGTGACGCAGACCTCCAGCCCTTCAGCGGCGAAGGCGCGCGCGATCGCTCCGCCGACGCCGTCTCCAGCGCCGACCACCAAGCATGCCGCCATGGCGTTCTCTCCATAAGTTTATTTTCTGGACGGACCATGGTATCGAAACTGGACCCGGTCAATGGCGAAAGGGCGGACCGATGAAGTGGGACGAGTTGGCCGACCAGCAGTGTTCGGTGGCGCGGTCGGTGGCGGTGATCGGCGACCGCTGGACGCTGATGGTCCTGCGCGACTGCTTCCTGGGCGTGCGCCGGTTCGAGGCTTTTCAGGAGCGCCTGGGGATTTCGCGCACCATCATCGCCGATCGCCTCAAGCTGCTGACCGAGGAGGGCGTGCTCTATCGCTCGCAGTATCAGGACAGACCGGTGCGCTACGAATATCGGCTGACCGAGAAGGGCCTGGCGCTGCATCCTGTCGTCATGGCCATCGTGCACTGGGGCGACCGGTACTATGCGGGGGAGGAGGGGCCGCCGCTGCTGCACCGGCACAAGGCCTGCGGCTGCGACTTCTATCCGGTGCAGACCTGCTCGGAATGCGGGGAGCCGGTCGACGCGCGTGCGGTTGAGACGAGACCGGGCTTCTAACGCGCGGTTCTTCGCCTAAGGTTGCTCCAAGGGGAGGAACCTGAATGAGCGAGACCAATCTCGTCGCTGCAAGCCTAGAGGCCTTGGCCGAAAACGACGCTGATCCGACGGCCGCCGTCTATCAGCGGCTCTTTGCACGCTCTCCGGAGATGGAGGCACTGTTCGTCAACGACATCAGGGGCGCGGCGCGGGGCGAGATGCTCGCCGTGGTGTTCGAGACGCTGCTGGACCTGGCCC
>JAEXKM010000453.1 GCA_023445705.1 Pseudomonadota bacterium | reverse complement strand
GGTCGGCGCACTGCCGCATCAGCAAGGCGCCCACCCGGGTGGAGCCGGTGAAGGAGAGCTTGCGCACCGCCGGATTGCTGGTCAGCTCCTCGCCGATCGCTTCGGGCCGGCCGGTCACGACGCTGAGCGCTCCAGACGGCACGCCGGCGCGCAAGGCCAGCTTCGCCAGAGCCAGGGCCGTGAACGGCGTCAGCTCCGACGGCTTGACCACCATCGCACAGCCCGCCGCCAGGGCCGCGGCGGCCTTTCGGGTGATCATCGCGGCCGGGAAGTTCCAGGGCGTGATCGCCGCAGTGACGCCGATCGGCGCCTTGCGGACCAGGATACGCCGATCGGGCGTCGGCGCAGGCACGTCGTATCCGCCGATCCGGCGCCCCTCCTCTGCAAACCATTTGATGAAGGTCGCCGCGTAGCGGATTTCGCCAATGGCCTCGGCCAGCGGCTTGCCCTGCTCGGCGGTCATGATCCGCCCGAGGTCCTCGGCGTTCTCCAGGACGAGGGTCCACCACCGCTCGAGGACCGCCGAACGCTCGCCGGCGCTCTTGGCCTGCCAGGCGGCCATGCCCTCGGCGGCGGCGGCGATGGCCTGCCGGGTCTCGGCCTGGCCGCAATCGGGGACGCGGCCGACGACGTCGCCGGTCGAAGGATTGATGACCTCCACGACCTCGCCTTGCGCCGCGATCCACGCGTGCCCCGCCAGCGCCGCCTCGATGAAGAGACCGGCGTCCGCCAGCGTCGGCGCGGTCCTCGTTGCGGCCGCCATGTCATCCTCCTTGCGGGCTGGGAAACGTGACTTCGAGCCTGCTCAGGCCACACGACATCCGCCACCGGGGTTCCAGCCCCCGCCGCCGCCGATTTGTGCGAATGGAGGCGGGATTTCGCGACAAGCTGCTGTTTTCGAAGGCGGCGACCGCCTTCAACACCAGGCGCGCGCCGCTAGACTGCGAGACCTCGCCCCAAGCAGCCTCGAGGCCCGCCCGCAAATGTCCAAATCCGTCGCCGACTTCGATTCCTTCATGGCGCTCGACATCCGGATCGGGGTGATCATCGAGGCCGCGCCGGCTGCGACCCGCAAACCGACCCTGCGCATGACCATCGACTTCGGCGATCCGATCGGCGTGAAGGTCTCGTGCGGCGCCTACACCAACTACGATCCCGCGGCGCTGGTGGGAAAGCAGGTCGTCGCCGTGGTGAACTTCGCCCCTCGCAAGATGGGGCCGGAGACTTCGGAGGTGCTGGTGCTCGGCGTGCCGACGCCCTCGGGTGAGGGCGTGATACCGCTCACCCTGGACCAGCCGGCCGATATTGGCGCGGCGGTCTTCTAGGGCCCTTCGGCAGGATCCCCTGACCAGGGCTCATCGAAGCGCCCCCGCGTCCTGAAAGCCAGGAAACAACGGCGCCTTCTTCGGCTCCCACGCCCGCAAGCTTCACCTGCGGCTCATCGCCCGCAAGGGCGGCCCGGGAGCCGAGCAATCTGGAAGGTGCGTGATGCGAGCAAAACTAGCGGCGGCCGTTGTGGCGGCCATGGCCCTGTCGTCCCAGTCCCCGGCCCTGGCGCAAACGGCGAGCGCCGTCCCTGCCACGCCACAACACGCCAACGCCCAGGAACAGGCGCCAAACGCCCTGCTCGGCGCCTGGAAGGTCGACCTCGGCCGCTCGAAGTACGGCGGCGCGGCTCCGAAGAACAACATCCGGACCTTCAGCTACACCCAGGACGGCAAGCTGTTGGTCACCAGCATCAGCCTGGGCGCCACGGGTCGAAAGTCGATGCTGCACTGGGCCGTCCAGCTCGACGGATCGCCCTCGCCCGAGTTCACCGACTACAACGGCTCGACTCCCTCCAGCGTCGTGGGCCTGAAGAAGCAGGATGAGACGACCCTCGTCCTGACCGTGTGGAAGCACGGCAAGGTGACCCTGACCGGCTCCTTCAAGCTCTCCCCCGACGGCGAGACCCTGACCTACGCCTACGGCGCCACCGGCGGTGAGAACGTGATCGTCTACAAGCGCTGGGACATGGCCGGTTAGACTGGGCCGCCCTGGCTGGGAGCAGGGATCGGCGACCTTGCTCCCAATCCCGCGCCGGCCTTGACGCGGCGCCGATGCGACGCCTTGATACCAGCGTCACCTTGGCCGTCGCCCTTTTCGCCCAGCGGGATCAATGAAGCCCACGCCAACGCGCGCCCTTTACGCCGGCTCCTTCGACCCCATTACGCGCGGCCATCTCGACATCATCGAAAAGGCCCTGAAGACCTTCGACATCGTCCATGTCGCGGTGGGCATCAACCCGCTCAAGGCCGGGCTATTCGAGATCGCCGAGCGCCTGGACCTGATCCGGGAGTCGGTGATGGACGCGGCCCTGTGCGGCTCAGGCCCGCGCGCGCTGCCGGGCCAGGTCGAGATCGGCGCCTTCGGCGAGAGCGTGATCAAGTACGCCCATCAGATCGGCGCCACCCACGTGGTCCGCGGCCTGCGCCAGTTCTCCGACTTCGATGACGAGTTCCGCTACCACGGCGTCTTCGGCCGGCTGGAGCCCTCGATCCCGATGATCCACATCATCTGCCGCGAGACCTTCCTGCATGTCAGCTCCAGCACCGCCAGGGAGCTGGCGGCGCTGGGCGAAGACATCTCGTGGCTGGTCACGCCCAGCGTCGAGGCGTCGCTGGGCGTGAAGTTCGGCCGCTGACCGCGGTCAGTGGGACGAAGAAAGCTTCATCAGGACAAGGCCGCCGACGATCATGACCGCCGCGATCACTCGCATGGCCGTCACTTGCTCGCCCAGCACGACCACCCCGACGACGAAGGCCCCGACGGCCCCCACCCCGGTCCAGATGGTGTAGGCCGTGCCGAGCGGCAGGCTGCGCATCGCGATCGACAGAAGCCCGAAGCTGCCGATCATGAAGGCCAGGGTGCCGATGGTCGGCCAGATCCGGGTGAACCCCTCCGACTGCTTCATCAGGAAGGCCCAGACGACCTCCAGCAGACCGGCGACGAAAAGAAGAATCCAGGCCATGGATACGGCGTCCTTTACAAGAACGCCGGGCCGTCCCGGACTTGAACCCGCCAAGCGGGAGAGGACGTGGCCTCACGCGCGGCCATATAGGACCGAGCGCGCGAGGCGGCAAGTGTTGGGAGGGGTGCTGTCCTCCCAAGGCTCAATTAGAAGATCCGCCCCTTCGAGCCCACCAGTACTTGAGCCTCATTGCACCGCCGCTTCAGGCCAGGGGAAACTCCATAAAAGAGGCGCGCTGGAAGTGCTCGACAACGAGCCCACGACGGGCCGCTCGTTTGAGCAAAGCCTTACGGTTGGCCAATTCGACTCCACTCGTAGAAAGCCTTGCCGCCCAAAAAGAAACGTCGCGCGCGGCGAGGTCGAGATAACCGCGGTTGACAAATTGGTTAACGGCGCGCTGGCTTCGGGGGCTGGAGGCTGACATGCACAAGAAACTTGTGGCGGCCGCGGCCACACTTTGCCTTTCTGGCGCTCCTCTAGGCGCCCACGCTGTGACCTATACGGGCACGCTCTACGGAATCTTTGGCGAGTACCTGCCGATCACTCCGTTCGAGTATGATCCCCGCCCGCTACGGTTCATCTTCACCGCCGATTTGACACAGGTAGACTACGTCTACCTTAGCTTGTACTCGCGGCTCTTCTTCGAGGGGACCTTCGACATGGGTCCCGACGAGCCGCGGGAGTGGTACGGCGATGACTACGAGGTGTACGACGACCGCACCGCCGCCCTAACGCCCACGGGCTTCGAAATCACGATCGACACCCCAAGCAATCTCTGGTGCAGCCCTTACAAGCCGCCGGGATATTTCTGCGAGCACACCTATCCGATGGGCTTCTACCTCGACGGCGAGACCGCGGCTCCGGTAGCTTACACCTACTCGGTGACCGCGGTCCCGGAGTCCGCCACTTGGACCCTGCTAATCGCCGGCTTTGGCATTACGGGCGCTACTCTCAGGAGACCACGCCGCTCGCCCACAAAAATCGTGGTGTGACGCAGGCCCCACTAAGTTGCCGGTTTGACCTTTCGGGACAGCCTCAGCCGCCCACTTGAAGGACCGCCAGAGGCTGCGTCGCATCGGTGGATGCGGCAGAGCTAAGCGCTCTGGAGGAGCCTAGGACTTGGCCCGCAACGACCGTCAAGTTTGGCTTCCCGCAAGCGCAGCGGCAATTCCTCGAAGTTCTTGGGTTGATTGACATGCCTCAATTCTAGGCGCTGATTAACGCTACCTTGGGGAGGTCAGATATGAAATCGCTCGCGATAGCTGCAAGCTTTGCATTAATCCTCGGAGCCAGCGGGGCTCAAGCCGCGAAATACCAAGCTACACTCGCAGGCGGCGCCAAGCTCACCGGCAGCTATTGTGAAGAATCGGGCTCCTGCGAGCCTTCACCCCGCCTCCCCACGAACGCGCGCTTCACTGCGAGCTTCACTTTCGACGACACCGACATTGTCTGGGATACGGGCGGCTTTCTCTGGCAGTACGACGGGCCAATCGCCAACTTCGCAATTCAGTTGGGCGCCCACTCGCTGAATTTTTTGAAACCAAATCCGACGATGATTTGGGCCTCCACCGATCCCGGATATGCTCCCGACGGCGTGCTTTCGATCGATGGAATGGTCAGGCCGTCATGGTCTGATCAGACGATATACGCGTGGTATGATGGATACTGGGCGTTTTCTTTTGAACCCTACTCGCTCGCGGTGAACGGCCCGGCCAGTTCATACAGCACGACACTCTGGGTGGGACCGGACTACTACGAGTTGAATCTTGAGCATTTGGTGATCTCACCGATCCCAGAGCCGGCTACCTGGACGATAATAATCGCTGGGTTTGGCCTTGCAGGCATAGCGCTCAGGACAGCCCGAGGACGGCTGCGCGCGCAGGCCATCCCTCTGCTGGCGCCCTAAAAGGGCGTGCGAGGATCTCTCGCAGGCGACCTGCAGCGGGGGGGGGGGCTCAGCGACAGTAGCGCGAACCCTGCCGCCGGCCGACGCCAGATCCAGCGGCCGCGGGCCGTTCTCACCTTAAATCCCCCTAGGGGAGCCGTTTGTTGATCGGCCCGTACATGTCGGGAAGCGCCTTGGCCGACCTCCATAGCACAGCCTCGCGGCTGGTCGTCGCGGAATAAAAGCCCCGCCGGCCGAAGCCGACGGGGCTCTTGAGGAGCTCCCTGCGCGAGCAGTAAAACTCACAGTTTGCAGATGTCGTGCCAGCCGCCTGGCACAATGCACCGCGTCGTTAGCAGATGCCGTTCTCCGCGTACGTCCACCTGCCCGCAAACTCTCCGTTCGGAAGCCTCAGCGACAGACGTGGATGGAGATCACCAGCGGCAGGGTCCAGGTAGAGTTCGGTTGCAGGCGCACCATTTTGCTGGATCGAATCCATCGCCCCTAATGCAGATGTTGAGCCCGTTCGAAGGCTGACATGATCGATTGTATTAGAAATCCTAATGTTTCCGAGATAATATCCGAACGATTCAAATGAAATATAGCTGTAACGACAATATTGGTCTGAATTGTAAGATCCGCCGAAGAAACTTCCAGATCCGTAGAAACTACTCCATTTCCAGCCAGCATGGCTATCCTGGCTATTAATATAGGACGGCTGACCATTGCCATACGGCGGATAGGTCGATGAAACGTCCTGCGACGAAACCCGCGTCAGCCACACATCTCGGCGTTGCGTTGTGTCTCCCGAGGAAAGTGAAGCTGCATGCGCCGTTCCGACGATTGTTAGTCGATCTAAGCGAATATTCTCGTAGTTTGCCGAACTCATCGGAACCACGTCTGAATGGCTGTCGATGATCGTCTGGATTGTTGAGGGCTGCCCAGGCGAGAGAGCTTGAGGATACACAGCGTTCGCGGGATCAACATTGGGATCCCCCTCCTTTGTGATGTACTTCGCAGCGCGGTCGTTCGTTGCGATGGAAGTCATCGACCAGTCTGGCCAGTTCGCGTTCACGTACGTGGCGAGATCAGGCACCAGAGTGTTAGCCGCGCCGCCCGAGATGATTGGCGCGGAGAGTTGCCCGGCCCAAAAGGCTACTGAGCCAGTGGGCGTTTGCTGAGTGGCGCCTCCAAGAGTGTAGGTTCCGACGCCCCCCGATCCCGTGCCAAGCGAGGTGATCGTGCGGAGGATCGGATCTCCGGTGTTGTTAATTCCTGCTGGCGACCAAATCAGCGAACCGACTTGTAGCGTCACGTTGGGGGGCGCCGCGGTCACAGTCAGGGTGTTCGCGGTAAGAGAGGCGACGAAGGCTTGGACAGCCCAGAGATTTCCAGGCGCGCCGTTCACGCCTTCCTTCGCCCAGCCCATTCCTGGCTGCAACCCGGAATAGGTAATTGTGGCGGCTTCTTTGTAAGTTCGAATACCCGCGAGCATTGAACCCACATTTTCAACCCTGACGTTGTGAACAACGGCGTCCTTCCGCATGCCCCCCGAAGTCGCGTCTGGCGATCCAACGCCTTGGATCGCGGAGCCGCCGATGCCTGACATGCTTCCCCCGCGCTGAAGGGAAAAGCCGTTGATGCCGCCACTCGCCATCTGGGTGAACATGCATTCGGTCGCAAACCAGTTCGTAGGCGTCGTTGCAGGGGAGTTGCCCACGCCAAAATAATTTGCGGAGCCTGGCTGCCCGTAGAGGAGCGCGCCTGCGCCAAACCCACTGCCACCGGCCGGCACGGAAGTCGTGACATTGATCCCGTCGAGCCAAAGCATGCAGCGACTTTGGGAACGGCAGATCCAGGCCAGCCCAAACGTGCTCGACATCACGGCACGATCGAACGTCATGCCCATCCCGGCCAGCCGGATGCCGTCATACCTCAGAGAAACACCAGCCTGTGCACCGCGAACGATGCGTGCCGTCACGCCTGGGCCCGACGTCCAAGTCGTAAAGAACAGCGTATTATCGACAATGCTAGCCGCCGCCGCTTGATCGGCCGGATAGTCGCCACTCTCGCTATTCCAGATGAGCGGATGGAATTTCCTCGTCATCGGATTACCGCAATAGTTCAGTGCTGCAGCAATCGTCTTGAACCGGGTCGGCGAGCTTTCGGGTTGGGAGGGCGCAAGTTCGATCACATGATCATAGATTGCAGGACCGCCCCAAGGGGCTGCAAGCAACCCACTGCGCGGATGCAGATGGAAGGGGCCTCGAACACGACGCTGCATAGTAGGGTCGTTGGGGAAACTCTCAGCGTAGATCTCAACGGTGCCAGTCGAGGAGAGCGCGAGCGTTGCAGACACATCCAACGCGGCATTGAAACCGAACCAGTCTGCAGCTTGACCATTCACATCCAAAAAATGGTGAAAACTCTCCTCGGGCACATCCACGTAGTTGCCTTCGCACCAGATACGAACGTGAGACACTCCGAAAGCGGATCCACCCTTCAGACCGTTGGCGAAACTCTCAAAACCGAGGACAAACTGTTCCTGTGCGCCGCCGTCAACAACCTGAAACGGCACGAAAAGCGGATTTAAAGTCGGCTTCGCAGTCGAGCGAACAGGATCGGTTGGCGCCGCGGAATTCGCGCCGCCGAACCCACTTCCAGGTACGCCATTCCATTGCGCGGATGGTGCAATCGTAAGCATTGGCATGAGTACTTCCTCTCAAAGGAAAAGGACTCCCACCGCACATGCGCTAGCGCGGGCACTGCCCGACAGGCGCGAACGCGCCGACTGTTGGTGACGTATGGGAGATGCAACTCGGCGTTACCGAGCACCCCCATAATACCTCGAAAGCCAAAATATGCGAACAAATAGAGAACAAAATGCAGCCAGTCCTCCAATCCGCCGCACGCTTTAGCTTGCTCTGCGTCTTCCGGAGATCTTCGTGGACTCGCCATGGGTGGCGATCCACTAGCGCCCTCGCGCCATGGCTCATTCCGACGGAGAACCTTAACGGGCTCGGGAACGTCGAACTACCTGCGCGCAGCGCGCGTCGGCGGCGAACGCTCTGCCTAGGGAAAGGTCTCCGAATGGTGGCTGGGGGCGGGATCGAACCGCCGACCTGTGGGTTATGAATCCACCGCTCTAACCATCTGAGCTACCCAGCCGCCGGGCCTTTCGGCGAGGCGCGGTTTATAGGGGCGGTTTTTCTCCGCTTCAAGCGGCTTCGACGCGACCTTTCGCCGAAAGCGGATTCCGTTTTCGGCCGGCCCTCGCTAGGGTCCCCTCGGCATGAGCGTCCTGCATCTTCTCGGAACGGCCGGCGAGGGCGGCGCGGAGACCTATTTTCTCGATCTGATCGCCGTCCTAGCGGCCGATGGGATCGAGCAGGCCGCCGCCATCCGCGCCAACGCCAACCGCGAAGCGGCCCTGAAGCGGCTGCAGGTTCCGACCGGCGTCTTCCGATTCGGCGGCCCCATCGACCTGCTGACCCGGCCCAAGCTGGCAGGCTTCGCCCAGAAGCACGAGGTCAAGCTGGCCCTGGCCTGGATGAACCGCGCAGCGCGCCACACGCCCAAGGGGCCCTGGGCGCGGGTCGGACGCCTGGGCGGATACTACAACCTCAAATACTACCGCGGCTTCGAGGAGTTGGTGGCCAACACCGAGGACATCGCCGACTGGGTGGTCGCCCAAGGCTGGCCGGCGGGCAAGGTGCGCTACATCCCCAACTTCGCCCTGGCTCCGCCCGATGCGCCGCCCGCAGGCCGCGCCGAACTGCAGACGCCGGACGATGCGCCCCTGCTGCTGGCCATGGGCCGCCTGCACGAGGTCAAGGCCCACGATGTAGCCCTGGAGGCCCTGCGCAAGATCCCCGACGCCTATCTGTGGATCGCCGGCGCCGGGGGGCTGGAGACCAAGCTCAAGGCCATGGCCGAGGCCCTCGGCGTCGCCCCGCGGGTGCGTTTCCTGGGCTGGCGAAACGACCCCTCGGCCCTCTACCGCGCCGCCGACATTTGCGTCTTTCCCTCTCGCTACGAGCCGCTGGGCAACGTGGTGATCCAGTCGTGGGCTCACAGCCTGCCCGTGGTGGCGGCCGCGAGCCAAGGCCCCGCCGCCTTGATCCGCGACGACGAGGACGGCCTGCTGGTCCCCATCGACGAGCCAGAGGCCCTGGCCCAGGCCGTCAACCGCCTGATCGCCGACCCGGCGCTCCGGATGCGCCTGGCGCGGCAAGGGGCCGAACGGGTGCAGGCCGAGTTCTCGCCGACAGCGGTCGTCGCCCAATGGCGCCAGCTCTTCGCCGACTACGGAGCGGCCTGATGTGCGGCATCGCCGGCGTGCTGGGGCCAGGCGGCTCAGCGCGACCCCTGATCGAGGCGCTCACCCATCGCGGCCCGAACGGCGTCTTCGTGGAGGACGAGCCCGGCCGTTCCCTCGCCCATGCCCGCCTTTCGATCATCGACCTGGAGGGCGGCTGGCAGCCGCTGCACGCGGCCGGCGCCACGGTCATCGGCAATGGCGAGATCTACAACTACGTCGAACTGACCGAGGAATTCGGGCTGCAGGACCGGCTGGCCACCGGCTCCGACTTCGAGCCCCTGCTCCATATCTACGAGCAGGAAGGCCCCGCCGCCTTCCAGCACCTGCGCGGCATGTACGCCTTTTGCCTGATCGGCGCGGACGGGCGCGCTTGGCTGGTTCGCGACCCCTTCGGCATCAAGCCGCTCTATCTCCTGGAACACCAAGGCTCGGTGATCTTCGCCTCAGAGCCGCGAGCGTTCCTGGCCGCAGGGCTGATCGGCGCGGAGCTGTCGGAGACGCGCGCGCGTGAGCTTCTCGCCTTCAATTACACGCTGGGCGAGGAGACCATCTTCCGGGGCCTGCGCCGCCTCGCCCCAGGCGAGATCGTCGAGGTCGTGGACGGCCGCATCGTCCCCCGTGAAGTCCGCCCCGCTGTCCCGACCCGTGCGCCCGCCCGCAACGGCGACGAGGCGGAGTTGCTCGCCCGCCTGGACGCCGTGCTGGAAGACAGCGTCAGGGTTCATCAGCGTTCCGACGTGCCCTACGGGCTCTTCCTGTCCGGCGGGATCGACTCGGCGACCATCGCCACCTTGATGGCTCGCCTGAACGCGCGGCCCGTCACCGCCTTCACCTGCGGCTTCGATGCCCCCGGCGCCCGGGACGAACGCGTCCAGGCCGAACGAATGGCGCGGTCCCTGAACCTCGACTGGCGTGAGACCAAGTTCGGCGAGGAGGACTTCTGGCGGATCCTGCCGGAGGTGGCCTGGGCGATGGACGACCCCACCGCCGACTACGCCATCCTGCCGACCTACAAGCTCGCAGAGGCTGCAAAGGGAACGCTCACCGTGGTCCTCACCGGCGAAGGAGGCGACGAACTCTTCGGCGGCTATGGCCGCTATCGCCGCGCCCTGCGCCCGGCCTGGATGGGCGGCCGCCCCGCAGAGCCGCGAGGCCCCGACACCGCCGCCGTCCAGCGCTGGCGCGAAGCCGCCAAGGCGCCCGCCGGTCTGACCCGGCTGCAGCAGGCGCAGTACGCCGACATCGCCACCTGGCTGCCCAACGACCTCCTGCTCAAGCTCGACCGCTGCCTGATGGCCCACGGCCTTGAGGGACGCACCCCGTTCCTTGATCCCGATGTGGCCGCCTTCGCCTTCCCCCTTCCCGATCGGATGAAGGTCCGCGGGCGGTACGGGAAGTGGCTGCTGCGCCGCTGGCTGGAGCGCGCCTGCCCCGCCGCCCAGCCCTGGGCGCGCAAGCAGGGCTTCACCGTCCCGGTCGAGGCGTGGATCGAGCCCCGCGCCGGCGAGATCGCCGCGCGGATCGGCCAGGTGCGCGCCGTCCGCGACCTTCTCGGCGACGATCTGGCGGCCAGTGCGTTCACATCGCAAGGTGGTGCTCGCTGGCCCCTGCTCTTCTTTGCGGTGTGGTCGCTGATCCACCTGGAGGGGGCCGCCCCGACCGACGCCCTGGCCGCGGTCGCCGGCCGATGAGACGCAACAAGGAGTTTCCCATGCGCCGCCTGCTGATCACCACGGCTATCGCCGGCCTGGCCGGAGCCTGCGGAGGGGGCGACGGCCAGGCCCAACCCAAGGGCGCGGCCACAGCGCCCGGCGGCGCGCCCGTCGCCACCGCCGCCGCCAACGCGCCGGACCAGAAGCCCGCCTTCGCCGGCCAGACCCGGGCCCCGGAAGTGAAGTCGAACCTCGCCCTGGAGGTGACCACCGTCGCCGAGGGACTGGAGATGCCCTGGGGCCTGGCCTTCCTGCCCGACGGCCGGCTGCTGATCACCGAAAAGCATATCGGCCAGCTCCGTATTCTCGGGACGGACGGCAAGCTCTCAGGCCCCATCATCGGCCTTCCGGCCGTTATGGGCGCCGACCAGGGCGGCCTGCTGGGCCTCGCTGTCGATCCGAAGTTCGCCGAGAACGGCCTGATCTACTGGAGCTATGCCGAACCCAAGGGCGATGGGACCAACAACACCGCCGTCGCGCGCGGCAAGCTGACCGGCGACCGGATCGAGAACGTCCAGGTGATCTTCCACCAGACGCCTTCCCTGGAATCGACCAAGCACTTCGGCGGGCGGCTGGTGTTCGCACCTGACGGCACGCTGTTCATCACCACGGGCGAGCGCTCGATCCTCGAGGGCCGCGCCCAGGCCCAACGCCTGGACGGCACGCTGGGCAAGGTGGTCCGGATCAATCCCGACGGCTCCATCCCGAAGGACAACCCCTTCGTCGGACGCGAGGGCGTGCGCCCGGAGATCTGGTCCTACGGCCACCGCAACATCCTCTCGGCCGCCATCGATCCGAAGACCGGCAAGCTCTGGGAGGTCGAGCACGGCGCCAAGGGCGGAGATGAGTTGAACCAGCCGGAGGCCGGCAAGAACTATGGCTGGCCCGTCATCACCTACGGCCTGGAATATTCGGGCAAGAAGATCGGCGAGGGCATCACCGCCAAGGAAGGCATGGAGCAGCCGGTCTATTACTGGGACCCGGTCATCGCTCCCGCCGGCATGGCCTTCTATGAAGGCGACCTGTTCCCGGCCTGGAAGGACAACATCCTGATCGGCGGCCTCGGCAGCAAGGCCCTCGTCCGGCTGGTGATGCAGGATGGCAAGGTCGTCGGCGAAGAGCGCCTGCTCACCGACCTGAACGAACGCATCCGCGACGTGATCGTCGGCCCCGACGGCGCGATCTACCTGGCCACCGACAACCAGAACGGCCGGGTGCTGAAGGTTACGCCGAAGAGGTAGTCGCCCTTACGGCCGCCCCCTCAGTCAGCCTGCGGCTGACAACTCCCTCCGCGGGGAGCATCTACGCCGCGTCGTGATCCTCCCCCACTGGGGGAGGTGGATCGATGCGC
>JAEXKM010000272.1 GCA_023445705.1 Pseudomonadota bacterium | reverse complement strand
CTCCTGGGGCAAGAGCACCCAGTGGAGCCACGAAGTCCGACTGCAATCCAACTTCGACGGTCCGCTGAACTTCAATATCGGCGGCAACCTTCTGCGGTTCACGGGCCATGGCGACTACTACGTCATGTTCAACACCGGCACCGCTTGGTACCAGGTGCAGAACTTCCTCACGACGGGCAACCCCAACTGCGTGGGCCCGGGTCCCTGCATCAGCATCGACCCCAGCCAGGAACCGGACCGGACCGGCCACAACTATTACGATAACTACGCGCCGTATGACTTGAGGTCGAGCGCCATCTTCGGCGAGCTCTACTGGCAGATGACCGAGACCTTCAAATGGACTCTCGGTCTGCGTTACACCGACGACAAGAAGGAAGTTCAGAACCACGAGGTGTCCCTCGGCAAGCCCGGCTTCGGCGTCATGGGCCCGCCCGGAACCTCGGACCCGATCCTGAAGGTGCAGTTCAAGGAAACCACCGGCCGCTTCGGTTTCGACTGGAAGCCGGACCTCGGTTTCACCGACGACAGCCTGATCTACGCGTTCTACTCGCGTGGCTATAAGGCCGGCGGCCTTAACCCGGCCTGCTCGTCGGTGGTGAGCTGCCCGCCAGAGTCCTTCGAGCCGGAGTTCGTGAACGCCATCGAAATCGGGATGAAGAACACGCTGCTCAACGGTCGCATGACCCTGAACGGTTCGATCTTCAACTACGACTACAAGGGCTATCAGGTTTCGAAGATCGTCAACCGGACGTCGATCAACGAGAACATCGACGCGAAGATCCACGGCGTCGAAGTCGAGTCGGTCTGGCAACCGCTGGACGGCCTGCGGCTCAACGCGGCGATCGGCTGGCTTGAGACCAAGATCGACGGCGGCACCTCCATCGACATCTTCAACCGGACCCAGAGCGATCCGGGCCTGGTGGCGGTGAAGTCCTCCGAAGCCTCGGCCTGCGTCGTCTCCATGGCGGCCGCGCAGACGGCGCTGACGATCTCCAATGCGCTCAACAACCCCTTCGCCCTGCTCGGCACCTGCACCCCGGCCTCGACCGCCGGCGCGGGCACTGTGTTCAACGGCGCCACCGCGGTCGGCACCAACGCCTTCGGCGGGCTGGTTTCCGACGGGGTCCCGGTCGACCTGGACGGCAACCGACTGCCGAACGCGCCGAACTGGACGATCTCGCTGGGCGCGGAATACACGTGGCAGTTCGGGAACGACTGGGCTGCGACGTTCCGCGGGGACTACTACAAGCAGACCAAGACCTTCGCCCGTATCTACAACAGCGAAGCCGATCGGATTAACTCCTGGGACAACGTCAACCTGACGCTGACCATCGCCAATCCGCGGCTGGGCTGGGAAATCGGCGCCTACGTCAAAAATGCAACCGACGAGGACGCCATCACAGACTTCTACCTGACCGACGACTCGTCGGGCCGGTTCCGGAACACCTTCTACACCGAGCCGCGCACCTACGGCGTGTCGCTGCAGAAGCGCTTTTAAACCCCCAGTAAAAGTAACCACTGGGCCGCCAACCTCCGGGTTGGCGGCCTTTTTCTTTGCCTGATCGACAGCCGGCTCACGGCGCTTTTGTGGCGACGGTACGGCGCCCGCCCGCCCGCCTGCGAGAACGTCGAAATGCTTTCCCAAACATTGCCAAGCCGAAACCGAACGTTGGTCAGTTTTGTGCAGTGAATTTGAAAACGCGGTATTTTCGCCACATCATGACAAAACTGCGAACTTATCGTTGATCACTTATCGAGCGTCACATTGACGGAAGCCGGGAGCAGGGCGGAGGGTCCCGTTCCCCGGCGCCTCCCCGCGCCCCTCAACATCATGCGGACGGATCAAGGAAGGGCGATCAACGCCCCCGTCCTGGGAGGATACTTGATGACGAAGAACGGAATGCGCCTGCGCGCGCTGCTCGGCCTGAGCGCTTCGGCCCTGACCCTCATGGCGATCTCCACGCCGGCCGCGGCCCAAGAGACCGAGTCGTTCCAGATCGAAGAACTGGTCGTGACCGCCGAAAAGCGCGAACAGGCGCTGCAGGACGTGCCGGTCGCCGTCTCGGCCTACACCTCCGCCCAGCGCGACGTGCGCGGGATGACCAACATCCAGGACTTCGTGAACTTCACGCCGGGCATGAACTATTCCGGCACCGACCGCGTCTCGCTGCGCGGCGCCGGCCGCAACACCTACTACATCGGCAACGACCCGGGCGTGGCCGGCTACACCGACGGCTTCTACTCCGCCTCGTCGTCGGAGCTGTTCAAGAGCCCGCTGTTCGTCGAGCGGACGGAAGTGCTCCGCGGCCCGCAAGGCACGCTCTATGGCCGCAACGCCATGGGCGGCGCCATCAACACCATCTCCAAGCGCCCCTCGCACGACTTCTCCGGCGAGATCCGCGCCGGCTACGCCAACTACGACCGCACCAAGATCGAGGGCGTGGTGTCGCTGCCGGTGGCCGACAACCTACGCTTCAAGATCGGCGGATCGCAGGACTGGCAGCGCGAAGGCTTCATCAAGAACGAGGGCAGCGGCAACGAAGGCGCCACCATCAAGCGCACCTATTTCGAACTGCAGGCCGAAGCCGAGCCGACCGACCAGCTCAGCATCTGGGCCCGCTACTCGCGGTCGAACTGGGACGACAGCACCGGCGTGGGCGATCGCCTCGCCAACCTGATCACGCCCTATGACACCACGCGCTTCTTCCAGCCGATCGGCGGCCTGGTGCCCAACGGCCAATTCGGAGCGACCACGCCCAACCCCGGCGTGAAGGATCCCTACACCCAATCGACCAACCGCGACGGCTACGGCCAACTGCGCGGCAACCACCTCTTCACCACCACCGTCACCTACGACCTGGGGTGGGCTGAGCTGAAGTACATCGGCGGTTTCCAGCAGTACAACTACCAGACCGGCGGCGACTATGACGCCACCAACCGCACTGACTCCTACCTGATGAATAACGTGGCGGTGTTCAGCGACCTGACCACCGACTTCGATGAGCACAAGCGTTACTTCTCGAACGAGATCAACCTGTCGTCCAACGGCGACGGCCCGCTGAAGTGGATCCTCGGTCTTTATCAGTACAAGGAAGAATACAGGCAGCGGATCCAGCTCGCGAGCCCGCTGCAGGCGCAACTGGCCCAGCCGCTGTTCTACTACAGCGCCGCAACCGGCGTGACGGGGATCGGCCAGCAGGCTGCGAACCCCTCGCGCAACTTCTTCGACGCACAGTCCGAGCTGGAATCCAAGGCCTGGGCCGTGTTCGGCCAAGCGACCTACGAGTTCAACGAGCAGTTCGCCCTGACCGCCGGCCTGCGCTACACCAAGGACGAAAAGGACGGCTACGAAAAGCAGCGTCTGATCCTCTTCAACCCGACCAGCGCCTTCGGGGCCGCGGCGGTGGACGTGTCGACCGACGCCGATCCCAACACCCCCGGCGTGCAGAACTATCGCAACCTGTCGGATAGCTGGGACGCCGTCACCGGGACCATCAACCTCGACTGGAAGCCGAGCGACAAGACCCTGGTCTACGCCAAGTACAGCCGTGGCTATAAGTCGGGCGGCTTCCTGCTCGGCACCCTGGCCCCGCAGCCGACCGCCGACGAAGAGACCGTCAACGCCTACGAAATTGGCTGGAAGTCGACCATCGGCGGCCGCCTGATCCTGAACGGCTCGGCGTTCTTCAACGACTTCAAGGACCTGCAGCTCAACCTGTCGCAGCTCAACGCCGCCGGCACCGCGGCCGCGAACAACTTCGTCAACGTGGACGCCGAGGCCTACGGCCTGGAACTGGAAGCCATCTGGCAACCGATCCAGCCGCTGCAGATCTCCGCCTCGTACGGCTATCTGCACACCGAGATCACCAACGGCTGCTGCTACTACGACCCGGCCGACCCGAGCGCCCTACTGCCCTCGGCCCGCCCGGCCGGCGGTTCGGCGGTGAACAACGGCGCTCTGCTGGTGTTCCAGGACCTGGCCGGTTCGAAGATCTATCAGTCGCCGGAAAACAAGTTCGCCCTGAACGCGAACTACACCTTCGACTTCGAGCCGGGCTCGCTGATCCTGTCGGGCACCTACACCTGGACCGACGAGACGACCTACCAGCCGTTCGACAACCCCGCCTTCGCGGTGCCGTCGTATGGCACGGCGGACCTGCGGGTCCTCTGGAAGGACGGCCAGGACCGCTACACCCTCATCGGCTACGTGAAGAACCTGACCAAGGAAGAGGGCTACACCTCGACCTCGTCCACCAACCCGACCGCGGTGTTCGGCAACCCGAACCCGGGCCTGGAGGTGGGCGGCGTGACCTACCTGCGTCAAACGGACACGGCCATCACCCGCGGCCTGATCCAGCCGCGCACCTACGGCGTGGAGCTGCAGTACCGGTTCTAAACCCCTGTAGAGCAGGAAAAACAAAGGGCGGCGGGTCACCCGCCGCCCTTTTTGTTTTGATGTCGAAAAGTCGACATGGCGTGCTGGCCCCAGCATCCACAGACGCCGAATCCAGGTGGAATTTAACGTCTCCTCAAGCGCTTAGTCCCATGCTGAGCATAAGTCATTCCAGGACGCCGGCGTTTGATGTCTTTGCCCGAGTTCTTCTTCGAGCGCGTTACCAGCGAAATCCATCAGCAGATGGAAGGCGTTCTGGCGCTGGCCGAACGCCTGGCGCGCCAGCCGATGGGCGCCGACGCACAAGCCTGCATCGCCGGCGTGGCCGAGGCCGCGCGCACCGTCCGTCACATCCTGGCGTCCTCGCAGGATCTGAAGACCGCGTCCACCCAGGGACTCTCGATCGAGCCGCAGCCGAAACACGCCGCCGCCTTGGCCGACGAGGTGCAGGCGCGCTGGCAGGACCGCGCGACCGACAGCGGCCTGACCTTGCTGGTCTCCTATGACGGAGATCCGGACGCGCTGGTGATGGTCGACGCCTCGCGCATGCACCAGGTGTTCGACGCCTTCATCGCCCAGGCCCTTGCGGGGCTGCGCCGCGGGGCGGTCGAGGCGACCTTGAAGGCGACCGCCAACGGCGACATGACCCGCCTGGAGGGCCGCATCCGCGGCGGCGCCGAGCGCGCCATGGGCGACCGGGCGCTGGATCTACGCGAGATCGAGGCGTTGTTCGGCCTGGAAACCGCCCTGGGCGTCGCCCTGGGGCGCAACATCGTGGAAACCCTGGGCGGCGAGGTTCGGGCCGAACCCAATGTCGGCGCCGGCGAGACTCTGGTCTTCGAGCTCGACGTCCCCACCGCGCGCGAAGCAGAGCCGGAAGACGAGGGACTGGGCCAGCCCGAACGCAACGCCCACATCCTGGTCGTGGACGACAACGCAACCAACCGGATGGTCGCCGAGACGCTTTGCGAGATGTTCGACTGCACGTCGGAGTCGGCCACCGACGGCGTGGAGGCGCTGGAAGCCGCCCGCACCGGCCGCTTCGACCTGATCCTGATGGACATCAAGATGCCTCGGATGGACGGGGTCACCGCCACGCGGGAGATCCGCGCCCTGCCCGGCCCGCCCGGCCGGGTGCCGATCATCGCCCTGACCGCCAACGCCGATCCGGAAGACGCCGCCGGCTACCTGAAGGCCGGAATGAATGGCGTGGTCGAAAAGCCGATGAAGCCGGAGAACCTGCTCCGGGCCCTGCAGGAAAACCTCAGCGAGCCCGCAGCCGCCTAGGCCGACTGGGGCCTAGGGTCTTATCAGTACTTGTTGCCGGCCGACGGAAGCACTTCTAGCTTCCCGGTCCTGGGATTGCCCATTTCATGCTCGACGCATCTGAAACCCTTAGCTCGATGCTGAACGCCGACCAGCGCGGCGGCCTGGCGGGCGGCAAGCAAAGCCTGACCATCGGCCAGGCGGCGACCAATCTCACCCACGGCGAACCCGGCTGGTCCTATCAGTTGGGGGTCCCCGCCACCGTAACCTACGCCTTCCGCGCCAGCGCAGCGACGATGCCGGACGGGACCTCTGGCTTCATGCGCTTCACGACCGCGCAGATCGCCCAGGCCGAGCAGGCCCTGGCCGGTTGGTCGGACGTCGCCAACATCACGTTCGTACGCGTCGGGGCGGGCGCCAGCGGCGATGGCGCCTATTCGAACGACGCCACGATCCTGCTGGGCAACTATACGACCGGCCGCGAGAGCGCCGCCGCGTTCGCCTACTATCCCGGCTCGACGGCCAGCAGCTCGGCTTCCGGCGACGTCTGGGTCAACATCACCAAGGGCACGAACGCGGCCCCGGCGCTCGGCAACTACGGGACCATGGTCCTCGTCCACGAGCTGGGTCACGCGATCGGACTGGACCATCCCGGCTCCTACGAGGCGGACGGCTCGCCCACCTACGCCAACGACGCGCTCTATTACGAGGACTCGCGCCAGTACACGGTGATGAGCTACTTCGGGGAGGCCAGCACGGGCGCCTATTACGGCGGCCGGTACGCCGCCGCGCCCCAGCTCGACGACATCGCCGCCGCCCAAATGGAGTACGGGGCCAACATGTCGACCCGCACGGGCGACACGACCTATGGCTTCAACTCGAACGCCGGCCGGCCGTGGTTCGACGCCGCGGCCTCCAGCTCGAAATTGATCTTCGCGGTGTGGGACGCGGGCGGGCGCGACACCTTCGACTTCTCGGGTTTCTCTCAGGACCAGGTCATCGATCTGCGTGAGGGCGCGTTCTCCAATGTCGGCGGCCTGACCGGCAACGTCGCCATCGCCCAGGGCGTGACTATCGAGAACGCCATCGGCGGTTCAGGCTCGGACCTGATCACCGGAAACGCCGCCGACAACGCCCTGTGGGGCGGGGCCGGCAACGACACGATCTATGGCGGCGAAGGTTCGAACTTCCTGCGCGGCGAGGCCGGCGACGACTACATCGTCGGCGGTTCCGGCTTCGACGACATCCACGGCAACATGGGCAATGACACCGAGTATGGCGGCGCGGGCGACGACTGGGTCGTGGGCGGCCAGAACAACGACCTGCTCTATGGCGAAGACGGCGACGACATCGTCTACGGCAACATGGGCGACGACACCCTGTTCGGCGGCCGGGGCGCCGACCTGATCCGCGGCGGCCAGGACAACGACGTCATCTATGGCGAAGACGGCGACGACTGGATTTCCGGTGACCGCGGCGACGACACCATCTGGGGCGGCGGCGGGGCCGACAGCTTCCACATCTGGGGCGAAGCGGGGCTGGACCGCATCATGGACTTCAGCCGGGCCGAGGGCGACCGGGTGCTGGTCAGCGAGGGCGCGAGCTTCAGCGTCGCGCAGGTCGGAGCCGATGTGGTGATTTCCCTGAGCGGCGGCGCTCAGATGGTGCTGGTCAATGTCGATTCTGCGACCCTGACCGAGGGCTGGATCGTCTCGATCTGACGATCCAGCCGGGCTCTTCTCAGAGCTGGTTGTATTCGCCGCAGCGGCAGCGCACGACGACGTCGCGCAGGTCTTCGCGTTCGCGGCTGGTCAGCACGACCTCTTCACACGCGCCGCACAGAAACGCCGATCCCGCCTCTTCAGCAGAGAACTGCGGGCTTTCCACAGCCTGGACCACTTCACGGCGTCCGACGAACAGACCAGGAAACACTCGAAGGGACGTCATGATCATAGGAACTGCCTCATTCTGACCCCGACTTGGGTCACGCTACTGAGCATCTGCAAAATTCACCTACCCTTATTCTGCTGCATCGCAATGACGATTATGCGGCGCCTACGAAAAAGGCGTGTGACAGGCCGCAGGGCGACCGGCGCCGCTAAAGCGGTCGGTTAACGGAACCGGCGCGCAGGCGCTCCGTTTCAAAAGTTCCAGCAACCGCGACAACGCCGGCGCCTGGGCGCGCGCCCGTGAAACGGAGAGTCCCGATGACCAACATCTACGAACCCGAAGCCAAGGCCCGCGACGCCGTGCGGGACGCCAGCGAAACCCTGCAGGACGCCGCCGCCGATGTGCGCGCCGAGACCAAGCGGGCGGCCAAGCGCGCGCAGAAGAGCGCCGTCGCTGCGTCCGGCGCCTTGGCCGAAGCGGCGACCACCTTCGCCCGCGACGCCCGCGCCGTCGTCGAAGACAAGGTCGGCAAGGCTCGCGTCGAGGCCGAGCGGCAGTACGGACGTCTGAAGGCTGAAGCCAAGACCCGGGCCGGCGAAGCCGACGTGTTCGTTCACGAACGTCCCTATATCGCCCTGGGGGCCGCCGCCCTCGCCGGCTTCCTGATCGGGCACCTGATCAGCTCGGGCCGGTCCAACGTCGTCTATCTTCGGGATGATCGGTGAGGCCCAGCCCCCTGGCGCCGATCCTGCTCGCTGTTCGCCATAGCGCTGG
>JAEXKM010000269.1 GCA_023445705.1 Pseudomonadota bacterium | reverse complement strand
GCTGGACACCGTCCGCGACGCCCTGGCCGAGAACCGCGTCGACCTTTACCTTCAGCCGGTCGTCGCCCTGCCCCAGCGCCGCACCGTCTTCTACGAAAGCTATTCGCGGCTGCGCGACGCCGCCGGCCGGGTGCTGACCCCGTCCGAATACATGGACGTCGCCGAGGCCGAGGGCCTGGTGGCCTCCATCGACAACCTGCTGCTGTTCCGCTGCGTCCAGATCGTGCGCCGCCTGGCCAAGCAGGACCGCAAGGTCGGGATCTTCTGCAACATCTCGATCTCCAGCCTCGCCGACGAGACGTTTTTCCCGCAGTTCCTCGACCTGCTCTCGGCCAACCGCGACCTGGCCGGCGCCCTGATCTTCGAACTCGGCCAGGAAGCCTATGACAGCCGCGGCGCGGTCGAGGCCCGCAACATGGCCAAGCTGGGCGAGCTCGGATTCCGCTTCTCCATCGACAAGGTCGTCAACCTGGACATCGACTTCCAGGATCTCGCCCGCTCCGACGTGAAGTTCCTCAAGATCGGCGCGCCGCTGCTGCTCGATGAACTGGTGGAGACCGAAGACGGCCTGGTGCTGCGCTCCATGCCCGACCTCGCCGCGCAGGACTTCTCCACCCTGACCCGCCGCTTCGGCGTCGAGCTGGTGGCCGAGAAGGTCGAGAGCGAGCGCCAGATCGTCGACATCCTCGAACTCGACATCGGCTATGGCCAGGGTCACCTGTTCGGCGAGCCCCGCGCCATCCGCGCCGCGGTCCTGACCGAGCCGGAAGCGCCGCCCGCCACGGTCTCCGACTTCCCTTCGGCCGCCCGCGGCGGGGTTGGTTTGCTGGCGCGTCGCACCGCCGCGGCGACACGCCTCTGACAGCGCTGCATTGACCGCGAGGCTCGCGCCCTTTACCGCCGCGCCATGACCGCGCCTGCCCTGATCAACGGCCTCTCGGCCGTCTCCGACCGCTACGACGTGCTGCTCTCCGATGTCTGGGGCGTGATCCACAACGGCCGCGAGAGCTTCAAGGCCGCCTGCGAGGCCCTGACCCGCTGGCGCGCCGAGCGCGGCCCCGTGATCCTGATCTCCAACGCGCCGCGCCCCTCCAGCGCCGTCCACTCGCAACTCGACCAGCTCGGCGTGCCGCGTGAGGCCTGGTCGGCGTTCATCTCGTCCGGCGACGCCACCCGCATCCTGCTCAGCGGCCGTGCGCCCGGCCCGGCCTGGGCGATCGGCCCGGAAAAGGACGCCCCGCTCTACGACGGCCTGGACCTCGCCTTCGCCGGCCCGGACAAGGCGGCCTTCATCTCCTGCACCGGCCCCTATGACGACGACGTCGAGGGGCCCGACGACTATGTGGCGCGGTTCGAAATCGCCCTGGCCCGCAAGCTGCCGATGATCTGCGCCAACCCCGACATCGTCGTGCAGAAGGGCGACCGGCTGATCTATTGCGGCGGCGCTCTGGCCCAGCGCTACGAACAGATGGGCGGCGAGGTGATCATGGCCGGCAAGCCGCACGCGCCGATCTACGACCTCTGCCTGGGCGAGGCCCAGGTCTTGCTCGGCCGGCCGCTGGACCGCGCCCGCGTGCTCTGCATCGGCGATGCGGTCGCCACCGACGCCAGGGGCGCTAACGACCAGGGCCTGGACGTGCTGTTCGTGGCCAGCGGCATCCACGGCGCCGAGACGATCGGTCCCGATGGCGTCGATCCTGTCGCCGTCGAACGCCTGCTCGCCAAGGAGGGCGCTCGGGCCACCTTCACCATCGCCGATCTGGCGTGGTGAGCAAAAGCCGCTAACTAGGTAATCGCGAGAGGGAGCGGGATTGCGCGTGCAGGGACTGTTCTTCGAAGACCTCAGCGTCGGCCAGTCGGCCGAGACCATCAAGATCGTCGGGACCGCCGACGTGGAAGCGTTCGCCGCCGTCTCGGGCGACACCAATCCGGTCCATCTGGACGAGGCCTACGCCCTGACCACCCCGTTCCAGGGGCGGATCGCCCACGGCATGCTTTCGGCCGCCTACATCTCCGCGGTTCTGGGCACCAAGCTCCCCGGTCCCGGCGCGATCTACATGAACCAGTCCCTGCGCTTCCGGCGCCCGGTGAAGATCGGCGATCCGGTCGTCACCCGCGTCACCGTCCAGGCCCTGGACGAGCGCCGCGCCCATGCGACCCTGGCCACCGTCTGCCAGGTGGACGGCAAGACCGTGGTCGACGGCGAGGCCGTGGTCATGGTGCCACGCCGGCCCGCAGCGAAGGACTAGGGACATGCGGATCGTTCACGGCTGGAAGGGCCTGGAAGAGGCCGACAAGCATGCGGCCGTCGCCTTCGGCAATTTCGACGGCGTCCATCGCGGCCACCAACGGGTCATCGCCCAGGCCGCGCAGGCGGCCATGGAGCAGAAGGCGCCGCTCGGGGTCATCAGCTTCGAGCCGCATCCGCGCCAGATCTTCCAGCCGAACGCCCCGACCTTCCGGATCATGAAGCCGGACCAGCAGGCCCGCGCCCTCGCCGCCCTCGGCGTCGATGTTTTCTACGTCCTGCCTTTCGACCAGGAGATGGCCAATCTCACCGATCGCCAGTTCGCCGAGGAGGTCCTCGCCAAGGGCCTGGGCGTGCGACATGTGGCCGTCGGCTTCGACATTTCCTTCGGCAAGGGCCGCACCGGCAGCCCCGAACTGATGACCAAGTACGGCCAGGAATTCGGCTTCACGGTTTCGGTCGCCGAGGCCCTGGGCGACGGGGAGGAGAAGTTCTCCTCAACCGGCGTGCGCCAGGCCCTGCGCGACGGCCGTCCTCAAGAGGCCGCCGCCATCCTCGGCCGCCCCTTCGCCATTGAAGGTGTGGTCGAACACGGCCGAAAGCTTGGGCGCACCCTGGGCTTTCCGACCGCCAATGTCGCCCTGACCGACTATGTCGTGCCCAAATACGGCGTCTACGCCACCCGGACCCGCCTGCCCGACGGGCGCGAGATCGCCGGCGTCGCCAGTATC
>JAEXKM010000242.1 GCA_023445705.1 Pseudomonadota bacterium | reverse complement strand
TCCCAGCATTGCCGGCCCTTCAGGTAGTCGACGAGGTCGGACAGGCTGATCAGCACCGTATCGGCGGCCTCGAGCCCGCAAACGCTGCCGACGCCGATCGGCTTGGAGACGATCTCGTACAGTTCGGCCGCCGCTGCGGGGTCATAAAGGCCCTTTGCGCGGGCCGCGCAGGCCTCGGCCCTGTCCAGCGTCGCCTGGAGCTCGGCGGCGCACTCGTCCTTCAGGCTCTCCAGCCCGGCGCCGGCCCGCTGGACCGCATCGGCCACGGGCAAGCCGCCGGGGGCGCGCAGAAGCTTGGCCAGCCGCACCGGCGGCGTGAAGATCTTCACTGCGCTCATAGTTCAACTCGCCTCGTCTTGACCATGGTGTCGATGACGTCCTGATCCATGTTGGGGCTCTGCGCCTCACCAAGGTCGCCCTGCAGGTCGTCCCGCCGGCGGCCGACCATGCCGGCTGGCACGCCCGCGTTCTTGAACCGCCGGTCCGGCCCCACATAGGTGTCGCACTCCACGAACCGACGTCCCTCCCGAGCGATCCAGAGAATGCGCTCAAGGACCGCGATCGGCGTCAGCGGCTTGGCCATGATGAAGTGGGCGCCGCAGTCACGCGCCTTCTCCACGGCGTGGCTCGGCGTGTGACCGGCGATCAGCAGCACCGGCGCATAGCGATTGGGCTCGATCTTGCTGGCGCGCAGCCACTTGATGAACTCATAGCCTTCCCCGCCCATCGCATCGCAGATGACGAGATCGAGCTCGACCTTGCCGATGACGTCCTGCGCCTCGGCTACGCTCTCGCAGCGGTGCAGCGCCTTCGCGCCGAAGCCGGTGAGGATCTGCACGAGAATGCTCATCCCCATGCCCGAGTTTTCGAGCACGAGCACGGAGGCTCGCTCAAGGTTGAAGCGCGCGCGTGAGTCCGGATTCAGCCCCATGCTCTTCCCGACGAAGGTTTGGAGCCAAGCTAGGCCGTTGTCGTTAACAACAGGCTCAGCACGGCCGCCTGTGACGATGTCGCGCGCCCGACCGGCCGGCGGTGAAAGACGCCGCCTAACGACCGATCGTGCGTTTTTAGATTGCCGAGCCGTGCGGCCATCCCTACTTGGCCTTGAGAAGCAAAAACCGGATGGAGGAGTCCCATGGGCGAGAGCCTGCAACTGCGCTCGAAGGTCACGTCGGGCGGCGAACTGGAACTGTCCCTGGCCCGCGTGCCGATCCCCGAACCCGCCGCCGACGAAGTGGTGGTGCGGATCGAAGCCTCGCCGATCAATCCGTCCGACCTTGGCCTGCTGATCGGGCCTGCCGATGTCTCCAAGCTTCAAGTGTCCGGCTCCGGCGATGACGCCGTGGTGACCGCGCCGGTGCCCGAGCAGTTCCTGCGGGCCCTGACCGCGCGGCTGGATCAGTCGATGCCGGTTGGCAACGAGGGCGCGGGCATTGTTGTGGCCGCCGGCTCATCGCCCCAAGCCCAGGCCCTGCTCGGCAAGGCGGTCGCCCTGCTGGGCGGCGCCATGTACGCCCAGCATCGGGCGGTGAAGGCGGCCGACGTGCTGGTGCTGCCGGAAGGCGCCACCCCGGCGGATGGCGCCTCCTGCTTCGTCAATCCGCTCACCGCTCTGAGCATGACCGAAGTCATGCGGCGTGAGGGCCACACCGCCCTGGTGCACACCGCTGCGGCCTCGAACCTCGGCCAGATGCTCCAGAAGATCTGCACCAAGGACGGCATCGGCCTGGTCAACATCGTCCGCAGCCAGGAACAGGTCGCGATCCTCAAGGGCCTTGGCGCCCAGCACGTTCTGGACTCGACCGCTCCGGACTTCATGGACCGCCTGATCGAGGCCATCGACGCCACCGGCGCGACCCTGGCCTTCGACGCCATCGGCGGCGGGAAGCTGGCCTCGCAGATCCTGTCGGCGATGGAGATCGTCGCCAGCCGCAAGGCTGGCGAATACAGCCGCTACGGCTCGTCGGTGCACAAGCAGGTCTACATCTATGGCGGCCTGGACACCCGGCCGACGGAGCTAGCCCGCAGCTACGGACTGAGCTGGGGCGTCAACGGCTGGCTGCTTACGCCCTTCCTGGTCAAGATCGGCGCGGAAGATGCAGGCAAGCTGAGGGCCAGGGTGGCCGCCGAACTGAAGACCACCTTCGCCAGTCACTACACGGCGGAGATCTCGCTTGCCGAAGCCCTGAAGCCGGAAGTCATCGCCGCCTACAACAAGCGCGCGACCGGCGAAAAATATCTGATCAACCCGGCCAAGGCCTAAACGAAAGAGGCCTCCTCAGCATGCTGAGGAGGCCCTATCGCCCCAGAAAATGCTGCACCCATGCTCTGCAGCATGGGTGCAGCATAAACTGCGGTAAGTCTATGTTTCGTAGACTACTTCTCGTTCGTGAAGATCACCGTGCCGGATGAGGCGAACATGCCGCCGACGCCGTGGCAGACGCTGATCTTCGCGCCTTCGATCTGAGCCGCCGCGGTGCCGCGCATCTGCCGCACGCTCTCCTGCAGGGCGTACATGCCGTACATCCCCGAGTGCATGTAGGAGAGCCCGCCGCCGTTGGTGTTCAGCGGCAGCTTGCCGCCGATGGCGGTGTTGCGCTCACGGATGAAGTCCTTGGCCTCGCCCGGCTTCACGAAGCCGAGGTCCTCCAGGCCGTAGAGCGGCAGATGGGCGAAGGCGTCGTAGATCATCAGGTGGTCGACGTCGGAGTGGCTGATGCCCGCTTCGTCGAAGGCCTTCTTGCCCGAGATCCTGAAGGCGGTGGACGACGTGAAGTCGTACATCTGCGAGACCATCGGGGTTTCGACGCTCTCACCCGTGCCCAGCACGTAGACCGGCTTGTTCGGGAAGTCCTTGGCGCGGTCGGCGCTGGTCAGGATCAGCGCGCCGCCGCCGTCGGTGACGAGGCAGCACATCAACATCCGGTAGGGCCAGGCGATCATCGGCGAGTTCAGCACGTCGTCGACGGTGATCGGGTCCTTGAAACTGGCCCGCGGGTTCTTCGCCGCCCACTCGCGCTGGATGACCGAGACGGTGGCCAGATCCTCTTCGGTGACGCCGTAGGTCTTCATGTAGCGAAGCACCGGCACGGTGAACATGGTCGGCGGGCCGACCGGGCCGAAGGGCATTTCGAACTGGCCCATCAGGCTCGAGGGCGCGCGACCGAAGCCGCCGGCGCCGACCCGCGAGCGGCCCGACTCGCCATGGGTGATCAGGATCGTCTTGGCGTGGCCCGCTGCGATGGCCGCCGCCGCGTGGCGGACGTGCAGCATGAACGAGCAGCCGCCCACCGACGTGCCGTCGGCGTAGGTCGGCTTGATGCCCAGATAGTGCGCGAGCTCGACCGGGCTGATGCCGGCGGTGGCGACACCGTCGATGTCGGCCGGCGTCAGGCCGGCGTCGGCCATGGCGTTCAGCGCCGCATCGGCGTGCAGGCCGATCACGGACACGTCCGGAATCTTGCCCAGCTTGGTGGTTTCCGCGGCCCCGACGACCGCGACGGAATTCTTCTGCATTGTCTTGGCGCCCCTACGACTTGGCCGGCTGGAAGAAGGGCAGCGAGATGGTGTCGCTGAACTTTTCGAAAACGACCTCGAGCGGCATGTCGAGGACCAGGGCTTCAGGCGTCTGCGGGCAACCGACGATGTTGGTCATCATGGTCGGACCTTCTTCGAGCTTCACCACCGCGATGGCGTAGGGCTCGGTCCCCATGTCGGGGCGGGGACGGTGGTTGATCACATAGGACCAAAGGACCGCCTTGCCGCTGGCTTTGAAGACCTCGACGTCGCGCGACCCGGTCTTCGGGCAGAACGGGCGCGGCGGGAAGTAGGCTTCGCCGGTGGCTTTGTTACGTTGCAGGAGCAATTCGCCCCGGGCGGCCCCATCCCAGAAATGCTGGGTCTCGGGCGTGGGTTCAGGCAAGATTCTCGCCATCTGGAAATTCGTCCCCAATTCAAAATCGACGTTTGGAAATTGGCCCGCCGCGAAGCAGGCGCGGCAGCAAAGCCCGAGACGGCCCCGTTGTCGATCCTGAGGATGGGAGAAAAGAACTTGTGATGGCCGATCCGTACGATCTCGCGAGGTTTATCGAGGCTCAGGCGCCCGTGATCGAGACTGCGCGCGCAGAGTTGGCGGCAGGTCGGAAGGCCAGCCATTGGATGTGGTTCGTGTTTCCGCAGATCGCGGGCCTGGGCGCCAGTTCGATGGCCCAGCGCTACGCCATCGGCTCGGCGGGCGAAGCGCGAGCCTACCTGGCCCATCCGGTCCTGGGGTCGCGGCTGCGGGATCTGACCGAATTGGCCTGCGAGATATCCCAGCGCACCGCGCATGAGGTGTTCGGCGGCCCGGATGACATGAAATTCCGGTCCTGCATGACCCTGTTCCACGCCGTGGCCCCGCAGGAGACGGCGTTCACCACCGCGCTGGCGCGATACTTCGGCGGCGAAGAGGACGCGAGGACCCTGGAGATCCTCGCGCGCCTGGACTCCTAGAAGGCGCTCGCCGTGGGGCGGACGATGATTTCGTTGATGTCGACGCCGTCCGGTTGCTCGACCGCAAAGCCGATCGCCCGGGCGATGTCGTCGGCGGCGATCGAGATCTTGCGGAACTCCTTCAGCGCCTCCCGGCCGCCGGCGTCGGACATGCCGGCGCCCAGCTCGGTTTCGGTGACGCCGGGCGAAATCACCGTCACCCGGATGTCGGTGCTCTCCTGCCGCAAGCCTTCCGAGATCGCCAGCACCGCGAATTTGGTGGCGCAGTAGACGGCCCCGGTCGGAACAACCACGTGGCCGCCGATCGAAGAGACATTCACGAACTGGCCGCCGCCCTGACGCTTCATCACCGGCAAGGCCGCGCCGATCCCGTGCAGCACGCCACGGATGTTCACGTCGATCATCTGATCCCACTCGTCGAACTTCAGAGCCTCCATCGGCGCGAGCGGCATGACACCGGCGTTGTTCACCATCACGTCCAGGCGCCCGAAGACCGCGACCGCCTCGGCGACGAAAGCCTCGGCGTCCTCGCGGCTGGTGACGTCCAAAGCGCGGTAATGGGCGACGCCGCCGGCCTCGTTGATCTCCCGGACGACGGTGGCGAGACGCTCGGTGCGGCGCGCGCCCAGCATCACCTTGGCGCCGCGGGCTGCGAGCAGCCGGGCGGCCGCCTCGCCGATGCCGCTGCTCGCGCCGGTGATCGCGACGACTTTTCCATTCAGGTCGGACATTCTGCTGTTCCTCAACTGGGCCGGAGGGATCCGGCGTTGAGATGCAGGTTGCGGGAGCAGCCGCCTGACGCGGTAGACCAGACCTCGCCGCCTATTGCACAATCCTCCAAATCCAGAGCGCCAGTGATGCGCGAAATAAGCGCAGGGCTTAGTAGAAGCCGCCCCAGGACGGAGTTTCATCATGGCCACGACAGACGACGCCGCAGCCCTGGTTGCCCGTTTCATCAGGGAAGACGGCACGGTCTCCACCGCCATCCCCCGTCTGAACCTGTTCCGCATGTCCCAGCCGACGGCGCCCCTGCCCGACCTGCACCAGCCGGCCGTCTGCATCATCGTGCAAGGCGCCAAGCAGGTCATGGTCGGCGAGCAGGTCTTCACCTACGACCCCGCCAAGCACTTGGTGGTGTCCGTGGATGTCCCCATCGCCGGAATGGTGACGGTCGCCAGCCCCGAACAACCCTATCTCTGCGTGCGGCTGGATCTCGATCCGGTGACCCTCGCCGGCCTGATCCTCGAAGCCGGCAAGGCTGGCGACGCCGCAGCGAGCGGCCCCGGCGTGGGGCTGGGCGTCACCACGCCCGAGGTGCTTGACGCCCTGATACGGCTGGTGCGCCTGCTGGACAGCCCCGAGGACGCCGCCTTCCTGGCGCCGCTCGCCGAACGGGAGATCCTCTATCGCCTGCTCCAGGGCGAGCAGGGCCAGCGCCTGCAGCAGGTGGCCAATCCCGACAGCCGCCTGGCCCAGGTCAACCGCGCTATCTCTTGGATCAAGCACAACTTCGACCAGCCCTTCAGCATCGAGACGCTGGCGGGCGAAGCCCGTATGAGCGCCTCATCACTGCATCAGCATTTCAAGGCGGTGACTGCGCTGAGCCCGCTGCAATACCAGAAGCAGCTTCGCCTGCAGCAGGCGCGACGACTGATCCTGGGCGGCGCATTGGATGCGGCCAGCGCCGGCCACGCGGTCGGCTACGATAGCCCCTCCCAGTTCAGCCGCGAATATGCGCGCCTGTTCGGAGCGCCGCCGCTTCGCGACGTCACCCGCCTGCGCAGCGAACCCGGAACGCTGGCCTACGCCTGAGGCCGAAAACGGATCAGGGCTTCCTGGGCGGCGGAGGCGACCAACTTGCCATCGGCGTTGAAGATCGACCCGCGGTTAAAACCGCGGCCGCCCGAGGCCGAAGGGCTGTCCTGCACATAGAGGTGCCACTTGGTGAAGTCGGTGGCGTGATGGAACCACAGCGCGTGATCGAGGCTGGCGACTTGGCCGGTGTTCCATGCGACCGCGTGGGGCCGCAGTGAGGTGTCGAGCAGGGTCATGTCCGAGGCGTAGGCCAGGGCGCACTGATGGACGTTGGGGTCCGAGCCGAGCGGATCGCGCGCGCGGAACCAGACCGACTGCGTCGGCTCCATCACCGGGGGTATGCCGCCACAGGGCAGCGGATCGACCGGGCGGACCTCGATCGGCCAGGTCCGGCGCGGTTCGGTCTGGCCGCCGGCCTTGCGCAGCTCGTCCTCGTCAGGCAGGCCCTCGGGGCCCGGGAGCTGGGGCATCTCGATCTGATGCTCGAAGCCTGCCTCGGGCGTCTGGAACGAGGCCGCGAGATTGAAGATCTGCTGGCCGTGCTGCAGCGCCGTCACCCGGCGCACCGAGAACGAGCCGCCGTCGCGAACCCGCTCGACCTTCAGCAGGATCGGGATCTTCGGGTCGCCGCCACGGATGAAGTAGGCGTGCATCGAGTGGCAGACGCGCGCGTCGACCGTCCGATAGGCGGCTGTCAGCGCCTGGGCCACCACCTGGCCGCCGTAGATGCGGCGGGTCTCCCCTTCGGGCGTGTGCCCGCGGAACATGTCCAGGTCGATGGGTTCGATGTCCAGGATGCGGACCAGTTCACTCGTCATCTAGGCGCCTTCAGAAGGTCGGAGTCGGCATATCCTTCAGGCGCGGCGCGACCCGATCCTTGTCGGAGAGGACCGCCTCGCCGTCGAACGGCCATTCGATGCCCACGTCCGGGTCGTTCCAGAGCAGCGCGCCCTCGGTTTCCGGCGCATATAGGCCATCGACCTTGTAGAAGAGCTCGCAATTGTCCGTGAGGGTGCAATAGCCGTGGGCGAAGCCGCGGGGCACCAGCAGCTGCTCACCGCCATCGGCGGTCAGCCGGGCGCCGACCCACTTGCCGAAGGTCGGCGATCCCGCGCGCACGTCGACGGCGACGTCGAAGATCTCGCCACGCAGCACGCGCACAAGCTTGGCCTGCGGATGAGGCGCCTGCTGGAAGTGCAAGCCGCGCACGGTTCCGGCCTTGGCGTTGAAAGCCTGGTTATCCTGGACGAAATCGTGTTCGATCCCGGCCGCTGACAAGGTGCGACGGCTCCATGTCTCGGAGAACCAGCCGCGCGCATCGCCATGGCGCTTCGGCGTGATAAGCAGGACCTCAGGAATAGAAAGCGGCGTGATCGACGTCATGGCTGCCTGCAAGTTGGAAACCGCCACCGCATGAACGACCGCGCGCAGGAAGACAAGTCGCCAGCGCCCCAAAGCGTCCAAGTCACCGTCTGCATCATCGCCTACAACTCCGGCCCCACCCTCCGCGCCTGCCTGCAGCACCTGGAGGCGCAGACTTTCCGTGATTTCGAGACGCTGGTGATCGACAACGCCTCGCCTGACACGGGCGATGCGGCGATTGCGGCCGAGTTCCCGTTCGTGCGCCTGATCCGGAACAACGAGAACCTAGGCTTCGCCGGGGCTGGCAATCAGGGCGCGCGTCTGGCGCGCGGCCGCTGGTTCGTGCTGCTCAACCCCGACGCCTACGCCGAGCCCGACTGGCTGGAGAAGCTGATCGCGGCCGCAGCCCGATACCCGAAGGTCAGGTCGTTCACCTCCCGCCAGGTTATGACGGAGAAGCCGGGCTATCTCGACGGGCTAGGCGATGTGATGTCGATCTGCGGCATCCCTTATCGCGGCGGCTATCTGGCGCCCGATCCCGGCGACACGCCGGAGGGCGAGGTCTTCTCGCCGTGCGGGGCGGCGATGATGATCGACCGCGAGCTCTTCCTGGACCTGGGCGGGTTCGACGAGTTTTTCTTCTGCTACTCCGAGGACGTCGATCTCGGCTATCGCCTGCAATTGGCCGACGAGCCGACGCTGCTGGTGCCTAGCGCCACCATCGGCCACGTGGGCTCGGCGTCGAGCGGCGGGCGGAAGTCCGAGTTCGCGGTGTTCCACGGCACGCGCAACCGCTTCTATGTAGTCTACAAGGACACCCCCTGGCCGCTGCTGCCGCTGGTGGTGCCGCTGCACCTCTTCTGCGTCGTCTACATCTCGAGCCGGAAAGAGAACCACGCCCATGCGCCAATCGTCTGGCGCGCCTTCCGGGAATCGCTGCGAGGTCTTCCGACGGTTCTAAAAAGCCGCCGGGCGGTGCAGGCCCGCCGCCGCGCCAGCACTCTTCAGTTGGCGCGCTCCATGACCTGGGATCCGCGCGACCTCTTCGGGCGCCGCCCGGTTATTCGTCCCCTGCGGCCCACTCGATCAGCCGCGCCATGAAGGCGCCGCCCCGCTCCATCTGGGTGCGTTCGACATACTCGTCCGGCTGGTGCGCCTGGTCGATGGATCCGGGGCCGCAGATGACCGTGGAGAAGCCGGCCTCCTGGAACTGCCCCGCCTCGGCCGCGTAAGGCACGACCCGCGCCGGCCCGTTGTCGCCGGCGAGCCGGCGCGCAAAGGCTTCGGCCGCACCATCTTGCTCGGGCGACAGCGGCGGCGTCCCCGAGCGCTGGACGATCCGCGCCCCGGCGACGGGGAACAGCGCCTTCAGCCTCCGGTCCAGCGCCTCCACCTCGGCATAGAATGGGGCCAGCACCTTCAACGGGTCCTGGCCCGGCGGGCAGCGGAGATCGAACTGGAAGGCGCATTCGCGCGCCAGGATGTTCCCGGCAGTGCCGCCGTTCAGCAGGCCGATGGTAAGCGTGGCGTGCTTGGGCGTGAACGGCGAGGCCGGGTCGGCCTCCTCCTCCAGCCTACGCCCCAGGGCCTTGAGCGAAGCCAGCAACGGGATCGCCTCCATGATGGCGGAGACGCCCAGGTGGGTCTGGCTGGAATGGGCCTCCTTGCCGTTCACCGTGACCGAAAAGGTGGCGATGCCCTTGTGGCCGGAAACTGCCTCCATGTTGGTCGGCTCGCCGACGACCACCAGGGCCGGGCGCGGCAACTCCGCGCCAATGACGCGGATCATGTCGGGCGCGCCCAGGCACCCGATCTCCTCGTCGTAGGAAAACGCCAGATGGACCGGACGCCGGCCACCAGCGGCGGCGAGATCGGGCACGGCGGCCAGGGAAAGGGCCAGAAACCCCTTCATGTCGCAGGTCCCACGGCCATAGATCCTGCCGTCGTCTTTGGGGGTCAGCCGGAACGGATCCGTCGTCCAGGCCTGGCCGTCCACCGGCACGACGTCGGTATGGCCCGACAGCACGACACCGCCCTCGATGGCCGGCCCGATCGTGGCGATCAGGTTCGACTTGCTGCCGTCCGCGTTCGGCACTCGCCGGTGGGGCACGCCGTAGCGATCGAGATAGGCCTCGACCCATTCGATGAGAGCGAGGTTCGAGAGCCGCGAGGTGGTGTCGAAACCCACCAGGGTTTCGAGGATGTCCAGGGCGCGCGGGGTCAGGCTTTCGGCGGATGACATGGCCCAAGCCTAGCCCCCGCCGCAGGCGCCCTCCAAGCTGGGAATCGTGCGGTTGGCTTGCAGGAAGACTGATCGCCCGTTTGCTGCGCCACAAGATGCTCCCCCGCTGGGGGAGCTGTCAGCGAAAGCCGACTTGAGGGGGCCTGCCGGCAGGCCAATCCGTCAGACCGGCGAGCTGGCGAGTTTCCTGCGCTCGGTCGACGCCACCAGTTCGGACCAGATGGCGGCCTGCAATTCGCTCGCGCCCCGGTGCTCCGCCCTCGCCTGCAATTCTATCAGCGCGGCGCGGAGGGTGTCGTTGGCTGCTTTCAGGGCGGAAATTCGCAGGTCTTCGTCGTGCGCCGAAGCCAGGTCGAAGAAGTCGAGGCCGATCGCCGGCCCCCGCGCCAGCAGGGTTCGGATGGCGCGGTTCTCCTCCACCAGGCGGGCGGCCATCCCGTCCCAGACCTCGGCGGCCATACCGAGTAGGGCGGCGGAAAGACCCAGTGAACTGGCGCGATCGGCCGGATGCACCGAAGGATCGGCGTTGCGGACGGCGATGCCGGCGATTTCGGCGAGGACGGCGGGAACGGCGGGGGTCATAGGCGTCCCATCACTTGAAGCGTGGCGCGGTCCTGGGCGTTCTGCAGCGCCCAGGGAGGATAGGCCATGATCGGCTCGCGGTTGCCCCCGTCGATCCAAGCCCGGGCCGAGGAGATCCAGATCGCCTGGCCCTTGACGCAGTTGAACAGCTCCCACCAGTGCAGGGCGGCCGCGTCGGCCTTCAGGCCGCTGGAGCGTTCCCACACGGCGATGGCCTGATCGCGAGGCAGCAGTCCCCCGGCAAGGCCAGAGCCGAACGACCAGACCGGATTGAGACTCCAGCCCAGGTCTTCCAGCGGGTCGCCCAGGTGGGCCATTTCCCAGTCGAGCACCCCGTGGATGCCGCCGGCCTCGTCGTAGAGGAAGTTGCCCGTGCGGAAGTCGCCGTGGACCACGCCGATCCGTTCCGGCGGCGGCGGCATGTGGGCGCGCAGCCAGCGGATGGCCGCACGGGTGATCGGCAGCGGCTCGGCCTGGTCCTCGTCCAGGACCTTTTCCCAATAGGAAAGCTCGTGATCGGCGCAGCCGGCGGGCATCACCACCGGCATGACCTCGGTCAGCCCGACCGCCTTTGGATCGGCCTTCGCGATGTCGCCCAGGATCGTCCACTTGCGCTCGCCCAATTTGGCCAGGGTCGAGACGTAAGGCGGCGCGAACAGGAGCTGGGGCGAGGCCTGGAACCCGCAGATCTCCTCGGCGATGAAGAAGGGATGGTCGAGGGCCTCGTCGGCCTCTTCCAGCCACAGCATCTCAGGCACCGGGACGGCGCTGCCGTGGAAGGCGCGATAGGCCTCGAACTCGATCCGCCGCTCGGTGTCGATCAGCGAGGCGGGCGGGTCACGCCGCAGGATCAGTCGCCGCTCGCGCCCCTCCCCGCCCTCGGACCAGGTGAGGCGGAAGCGATAGGTCTCCCGCGAGGCGCCGCCCGAAATGCGGCTGAGGTCTGCGACGGCCACCTGGCTCGCAGACGGCATGCGCCCGGCGATGTAAGCGGCCAGGCGTGGTTCCAAAGCGTTCATGAGGACCCTGCCCCAAACTCAGTGCATGGCGAAACGGATGGGGAGCGTCTTGGGGCCGTTCACGAACGTGCCCTGGCTCTGCTTGGGTTCGCCGGCCAGTTCCAGGCTGTCGATCCGCGGCAGCAGCTCCTCCCAGAGGATGCGCATCTCCATCTTGGCCAGGTGCTGGCCCAGGCACAGGTGCGCGCCGTAGCCGAAGGCCAGATGCTTGTTCGGTTTGCGGTCGATTTTGAAGGCGGCCGGGTCGTCGAACACCTCCTCATCGCGGTTCCCGGACGCGTAGCAGAGCATCATCCAGTCGTCCTTGGCGAGCCGCCGTCCGGCAAACTCGGTGTCCTCGGTGGCGGTGCGCATGAAGGTCTTCACCGGAGTGATCCAGCGAATGCTCTCATCGACCAGGCCGGGGATCAGCGACGGGTCGGCCTTCACCCTGGCGAACTCCCCGGGGTTTTGCGCCAACCCCCAGATCGCGCCGGCGGTCGAGGACGAGGTGGTGTCATGCCCCGCCGTGGCGACGATCATGTAGTAGCTCATCGCCTCGAGCTCGGAGATCGGCTGTCCGTCGATCTCGGAATTGGCGATCACCGTGGCCACGTCGTCCTTTGGATTGGCGCGACGATCGGCCGAGAGCTTGGCGAAGTAGGCGTAGAAGTCGGCGACCACCCCCTCGGCGATCAGCTTGGTCATGTCCTTCTTCTCGTCCGCCTGGCGGCCAAGTTCGGGGTCCGCCGCGCCGAACAGCTCCTGGGTCAACGTCAGCATCCGGGGCTCGTCCTCTTCGGGCACGCCCAGGATCTCCATGATCACGTGCAGGGGGTAGCCGAGCGCCACTTCGCGGACGAAGTCGCACTCCCCGCCCTTGGCCGCCATCTTGTCGACGGCGCGACGGGCGATGCCGCGGATGCGGTCTTCCAACCCCTTGATGTTGGTCGGCATGAACCAGGCCTGGGTCAGGGCGCGGTACTTCGGATGATCCGGAGCGTCCATCTGCACCAGGCTGCGCACCAGGTGCGGACTGCCGCCCATCAGCTGGCGCACCGCCTGGTCGGCGGCCTTGTTGGTGATCACGGTCGCGCGATCCCCATTGTGGAAGAGCGCGTTCTGGCGGCTGATCTCGAGGATGTCGGCGTGCTTGGTCGCCACCCAGAAGGGGTCGAAGCCCTCGACCTCGGCGAGGCCGAACGGGTTGTTCGCCCTAAGCCATTTATAAGTCTCGTGAATACGTCCGTCCGCATAGGCGGAAGGATCGACCAGGTTGCTCGCGTGTTCGTTGGGTATGCGCGTGCCGTTGGCGCCCATGGCTACTGACAACTCTTCGCTGGGTTACGCCCCGTAAGCTTACGCGGCGGCAGCGAAAAGCATCCTCCCTTGTCTTGTTATCTTTAGTCACTTTGATACTGCGCAGGACGGCGACGTCGCAATACCGTCAATCGACAAAGACAAGATCGCACCCATAAGAGACGTCTGGGAGGACGCTGCATGCTGACCAAGGCCGACGATTTTCCGATCCACCAGACCCCGGAGCCGATCGCCTTCGCCGGGACGGACCGCAACTTCTACGACCGCTACTTCTTCAACGGCTACCAGCCGGATGGGACGGAGTTTTTCGCTGCGGCCTTCGGCGTCTATCCCCAGCTCAACATCGCCGACGCCCACTTCTCGGTCATTCGGGACGGGGTGGAGCACTGCCTGCACGCCTCCAAGGTGATGAACATGGAACGCCTGGACCTCTCCTGCGGGCCGATCCGCATCGAGGTGATCGAACCGCTGCAGAAGCTGAAGCTGGTGGTCGAGCCCTCCAACGGATTCGCCGCCGAGATCGTGTTCGAGGGCCGGTCCTTCCCGATCGAAGAACCCCGTTTCATGCGGCGCATCGGTCCGCGCGCCTTCATGGACTACACGCGCCTGACCCAGAACGTCCGCTGCAGCGGCTGGATCGAGGTGGACGGCGTGCGCAAGGAACTGGCCGCCGGAACCGTTGGCACCCGCGACCGCTCGTGGGGCGTACGCCCGGTCGGCGCGCCCGATCCGCAGCCCCCAGTCCCGATGACGGTCGGCGGCTTCTTCTGGCAGTGGACGCCGCTCAACTTCGCCGACCGCAGCGTCTTTTTCCACGTCAACGCTGATCCCGACGGCCGCCCCTGGAACACCCGGGCGGTGATCGCCCCGGACGGCGCGGCCCACGACGGGTTCTACGAGTGCGAAGGCGCGACCATGGACGAGGTGAGCCTGATCCCGGGCACCCGCCACGCCAGGGGCGGCACGCTCAACATTCCCCTCTCGCAGGGGAGCGCCAGCATCCGGTTCGAACCGTTCCTGACCTTTCTGATGCGCGGCATCGGCTATGGCGCGCCAGCCTGGCGCCATGGCGGCTACAAGGGCGATCTGGTGGTCGAGCGCGAGGACATCGACCCGGCGACCGCCGACATGGCCGCCCCGGAAAACATCCACATTCAGGCCCTGTCGCGCGTAACCCTGACCCTGCCGGGCGAGCCGCCGACCACCGGCATGGGCGTATTCGAACAGCTCATCGCCGGGCCATACCGCCCGTACGGGGTATAGACCCTCAGGAGCCGCACATGACGCAGATCACCGACCGCACCTGGACCAGCACCGACGGGCTGACGCTCTATGCCCGCGATCACGCCCCGGCGTCCGGCCCGGCCAAGCTGCCAGTGATCTGCATCCACGGGCTGACCCGCAATTCGCGCGACTTCGAAGTGGTCGCACCGCGGATCGCCACCCAGGGCCGCAGGGTGCTGAGCCTGGACGTACGCGGTCGCGGTTGCTCGGACCGCGATCCCAATCCCGCCAACTATCACGTCGGGATCTACGCCGCCGACGTGGCCGCCCTGCTGGACCAATCGGGCATCTCCCGGGCGATCTTCATCGGCACGTCCATGGGCGGCCTGATCACCATGACCCTGGGGGCCCTGCGCCCCGATCTGGTCGGCGGCGCCGTCCTCAACGACATCGGCCCGGAAGTGGGCGCGGCGGGCATCGCCCGGATCGCCTCCTATGTCGGCGGCGCGCCGAGCGTGAACAACTGGGCCGAGGCTACCGCCTATGTCCGCAACATCAACGGCGAGGCCCTGCCGGACCTGACCGAGGCCGACTGGGAACGCTTCGCCCGCCGGGTGTTCCGCGACGATCACGGGACCTTCTCACTGGACTACGACCCGGCGATCTCGCAGGCGTTCAAGACTGCGCCGGCAGAGACGCCGGACCTCTGGCCGCTGTTCGCTGCGCTGGCCGCCGATAGGCCCCTGCTGCTGGTGCGCGGCGAGACCTCCGACATTCTCGACGCCGAGATCGCCGGCCGCATGGCCGCCGCCGCGCCGCACATG
>JAEXKM010000202.1 GCA_023445705.1 Pseudomonadota bacterium | reverse complement strand
GTGGAGGGCACGCGCGTCTACGACCGCGACGGCGAGCGCCTCGGCGCGATTGAGAACTTCATGGTCTCTAAGCGTTCAGGCCGCGTCGAATACGCCGTGCTCTCGTTCGGCGGCTTCATGGGCGTGGGCGAGCGCCACTACCCCGTGCCTTGGGACGAGCTGACCTATGACGAGCGTCTGGGCGGCTATGTCGTCTCGATCAACGAACGCGATCTGGAACGAGCCCCCAGCCACGCCGCCGATCGCGCCCCACGCTTCGACGACCGCTACGCCGACGACATCGACGCCTATTACGGCGTCGGATATTTCTACTAGGTAGCTGGTGCGGGCGGCCGGAATCGAACCGGCACGAGCCTTTCGGCCCTACGGATTTTAAGGCCTGTACGGCTCCTTGCAAATCAATGAGTTGGTACCTGTGCGGCGCTCCTGCGGCGCTGCCAGCCTGTGCGCCCGCAGTTGCACGGGAACATTCCAAGAACATTACCCTAGACTCCCCATCGCCTCCGGCGTTAACACGTCGCGGGTTCGGAGGGGACAGATATGAACGACAACCGCTCAGGCGATCCGCCCGCAGCGCCAGCATGGCTGCAAAGCCCCGGGATGATCGTCGGAAGGATCGGGCCGGGTGACACAGTCATCTTCGATGACCCGGCGATGCTCGAGAAGCTCCGCCGAGGCGCCGAAGCCGCCAAGCGCCGCAGCGGGTTTCGCCTGGTCGAGGAGTAGGAGCTCGAGGCCATGGCCAGCTTCGGCCAGCAGCCGCCAAAAGGATGGACCGTCGCCGACGGCCGCCTTCAGGAGATCACGACCATCGCCGGATATGCCGCCCGACGCTGCGACGTCTTCGGCCGCTGCCAGCGCCAGGACTGCCGGCGCAGTTGCCACTTCGACTACGAGCGCCTGCTGAAAAACGGCATGGCAGACCTCGACGCCAGCAAGGTGATGGCGACCCTCAGGTGTTCACGCCTTGACGGCTGCAGCCTGGAGTTCCGCGAAGAGCCGCAGCGGGTGATCACCCTCGGCGATCTGGCCGGCCGGGACTATGTCGGCGTCGAGATCCGATGCGTGAACTGCGGCGACAAGCGCGTCACCACGGTCGAGGCCCTGCTCTACCGCCTGAAAAAGGCCGGCAAGGGCGACGAAACGACCTCCGTCAGGAACGTCGCTGGCCTCCTGCGGAGCGCCTGCGGGGAGTGCAAGGCCTCGCGCTGGGAGGTGGGCTTCCCCTGGTACGATCCGACGCGGGGCCAGGTCCCATTTTGGAAGCAGGATCTTCAGAAGCGGATCGACGAGGCCCAGCGACGACGTGACGTCGCGCAAGGTCTCGTGACCTAATATCTTCGGAGCATGACCGACTACCGCCTTATCAGCGTCGACCACGATGGCCACCGATGGAGCGGCCGCTATAGCGTCGAGGACGGCATTCTCCACGTCGACAGCGCCTATGGTCACCGGAAGGCCGTCGCGACCCGGAACGCCGACAAGATCAAGACCCAGGCCGAGGGGTTGCTTAGGCAGATCGTGAGCGGGAGATCGCGGCGTCAGTGTCGGCCAACTTAAATCAGTCTCGCTAGGTGGTTGATGTGCCAAGCGACCGCGCTGGCCGACAATTAACGTCCCCAACCTGGGAAGATGCTCGTTTGCTGGCCGCCTACTTAAGATCGTCCGGAAAGCAGTCGCTCGGATCGACCGAGATGGGTGGCTTGCGGACTATCCGGCGACTAAAGCTTAGCCTCATGTCGTGCCCGCGCTCTGCCTGCGCCTTCGCTTTCCTCCTGGTCGCATTTGTTCCTGCGACCCCATTGCGCGCCGAATGCGCCGCCGCGCTGAGCCTTCGTGGTGTCGGCGCGGCTGTCGCAAAGCAAGTCAAGCCGTATGCCGATTGCCTGAACTCGACCGTTGGAACGCCAGAGCAACTTCGCTCCGCCTGCCGCGACGCTCGCGCCACTGCCGCTCAAAGCCACGATTTCAAGAACGACAAGGCCAAGCGGGCACGGGCCATCGAGTGGCTCGACGCCATGGTCGATGAACGGGCAAACTGCGAAACTCGGCTCAACGTCAAAGCTTGAGCATCCACGCACCGAGGTCCGGGACGACTTGGAAGGGTCGCAAGCTGACTTAACCTGCCGGCCGCAAAGCGGACCTGGCCGACGTCCGCGAGGCGCACGCGGACTGAAGACCGCTAACGACCCGAATCCGAAGTTAGGAACTTCCGCTTCTCGGCACCGCCTTACGTGCTCGCGCGCCTGGCGGCGCGCTCGAAGAATAAGCTCGCGGCGGAGCGTCGTGCATCGGCCGGGCGGTCGGGGTCTGCGCGACGTGAGGGCTCCGCGCCCGCCCGCCATCCGATTTCCAGCTTTTGGTTGCGTGTCCACATAACGGAGTGGACCGGCGAGACCGGCCCAAGACGCCGAAGCACTCCTCAGCGCCGTCCGTCCGGACCGCTTTCAGCTCGCCGCTTGAGCCCCCCCCCGCCGACGCCGGACGTCGCTGACAGCAAAGATCTGAGGCTGTGTAAAAACGCGAAGCACCGTAGACTCCTGATGCTGCAGCGTTGGGGGTTCGGATGTCCCGCTTCGTCGAAGGTGAAGATCGCCGCCAGGCGGCGTTGCTTCCCAGTTGCCTTGATGACTATGTGTCGGACGACAATCCGGCGAGGGTGGTCGACGTGTTCGTCGACGAGCTTGATCTACAGGCTCTTGGCTTTGACGGCATGGCGCCGGCCGCGACGGGCCGGCCGGCGTATCATCCTCGCACGCTGCTGAAGCTCTACATCTACGGCTACCTGAATCGCGTGCAGTCGAGCCGCCGGTTGGAGCGCGAGACGCAACGCAACATCGAGTTGATGTGGCTCACCGGCAAGCTGGCGCCAGACCACAAAACCATCGCCAACTTCCGGAAGGACAATGGTCCGCCGATCCAGGCAGCATGCAGCCGGTTTGTGCTGCTGTGCCGTGAACTAGGCCTCTTCACCCACGCGGTCGCCGCGGTGGACGGCAGCCGCTTCAAGGCGGTAAACAACAGCGACCGGAACTTCACGCCGACCAAGCTGAAACGGCGGATCGAGCAGGTCGAGGCGAGCATCGCAGGTTACCTTCGTGACCTGGACATTGCCGACATGCAGGAAGCTGACGCGGCCGGTGAGCGGGTAACGCGCCTCAAAGGCAAGATCGAGCACCTGAAGACGCGCATGCGTGCGCTGCGCGCCATGGAAGCTGAAGTGGCGGCCGCGCCGGATGGACAGGTCTCGCTGACAGATCCGACGCCCGAGCTATGGCGACGTCCGCCGGCGGCAGCGGCATCATCGGCTACAACGTCCAATCCGCCGTCGACGCCGAGCATCACCTGATCGTCGCCATGAGGTGACGATGACCGGCAGCGATCGTCAGCAGCTGTCGGTGATGAGCGGGAAAGCCAAGGCGGCGATGGGCGTGGAAGGCCTCGAGGTGCTCGCTGATCGCGGCTACTTCTCGGGCGAGGAAGTCTTAGCCTGCGAAGCCATCGGCGTGACGCCGTATGTGCCCAAGCCCCAGACCTCCGGCGCCAAGGCCGACGGCCGCTTCGGCAAACAGGACTTTGTTTATCTCCCCAAGGAAGACGTCTACCGCTGCCCTGCCGGACAACGGCTCCCTCACCACATGACGACGGTCGAGAGAGGTCTGGTCCTGCATCGCTACTGGGATCGGGCCAGCTGCCAGGCTTGTCGCCTCAAGCCCCAATGCACACCCAGCCCCATGCGGCGGATTACACGCTGGGAGCACGAGGACGTCGTCGAGGCGATGCAGCGCCGAATGGATCTGGCGCCCCACGCCATGCGAACCCGACGCCAGATCGTCGAACATCCCTTCGGGACGATCAAATCCTGGATGGGCTCCACCCACTTCCAGATGAGGCGGCTAGAAAACGTCCGAACAGAGATCGGCCTCCACGTCCTGGCTTACAATCTCAAGCGGGTGATGGCGATCCTCGGAGCCAAGCCGCTGATCACCGCGATGCAGACCTAGGAGACGGTCGCGGTCGCCGGTCATCCGCGCTGGCCGGACCGATCAGCGAGCACGTTTTTACACAGTCTCATCTCACAGCCGACGCAGTTCGCCTCGTCATCTGTGCAGCGGGCGCCAAGCAGGCCTGGGTGTCGAGACTGCTAATCCACGCTATCGTTGATCGACGAGGCGCCGCGCGGCCGCCGTGTGAACAGGCCGCAGAATGACCTGCGCGGGGAGGGGTATTGAACTGGCTCGTAAAGCTTTTGGGCGGCAGGACGGTCGGCGGCGTTGAGGCGCGGAAGACAACAAGCATTGGCGAGCGGCTGAAGGTCGAATGGCGCGAGGGCTCATATCCGATGGAAGTGGTAGGGGAGAGCCACTACCAGTGGGTCCTTGCCAACCTCTGCGGGGGCCACAATCGGCACGGCCATGAGCTCGCCTGCCGCGCCGTCCTCATACCGGAGCCGTCAAACCCTCACGACAGCAACGCCCACAAGGTAATGATCGAGGGGCGGCTCGTCGGCTACGTGCCGCGCGAGCACGCCGTTCGGTTCGCAGCCGCGGCGGAGGCCGCCGGGCAAGCGGGCGCCACCATCGCCGTGAACGCTGTCGTTCGTGGCGGCTGGCGAACCAACCAGTACGACGAGGGTCATTTTGGCGTCCGGCTCTCCGCGCCCACGCGAGGAGCCATCCCTTTCGAGGGCCAAGCGCGCGTCCCCACTCCGCAGAAGGGCAGGACGGCTCGCGAACCGGCCGCGCCGGTAGAGGTTGGCGAAGACGATTTGCGCGCACTGGATGATCTCATCCGCCGTTTGCAAACAACGCCCTTGCTCCCGGCGGACGAGGCTGAGCGCCGCCGAAATGCCTTCTATTCCCGGGTGAGCTCGCGAATGCTCAGCGAGCAAGTTTCGAGCGGCGTGGCGTCAGGCGCGCCGGACCACCTTACCGAAGGAGAGGCGCACTTCCGGGCCGAGATGGCGCGGATGGACAATCTGCTTTCCGAGCAGATCCGCATCTTCCAACACGGTCTGGATCAATGGTTCGAGCACGGGGAGACCTTCGCGCCCTATTACCCCTTCCGGATCGCTGTGATCCTCCGCAAGGCCAAGCGCGGCGACTTGGAGCAGGCTTTCCTCGCCGCCTATGTCGAGCACTTCGCTGAGCTTCGGTCCGGAGGCGCTCGCTATGCTCAAATCCTTGACCGCGCCGAGAAGATGGGGATCGCCCTCCGTCGGCGTGACGGGTCGGAGAGCAATTAAGGTGACCCTTTTCGATCTCGACATCGAAGCCGCCACCGAGATCTATCGGCGCATGCAGGCCGAGGGCCGCGAAGAGGATCGCGCACGTTTCGACGGATTGTTCGAGCGGGCGCAGCGCTATCTCGACAGCAATTTCAAGGATCAGTTCGCGCGGCGCACGAACGAGCGATTCTTCGAGCTGCGGCTGGTGACCACCCTGCTGGACAACGGCTTCGAACTGGATGCCGCCCAAGACGGTCGCCCCGATATCGGCACGAGATTGGCGGACGGGCGCAAGCTGTGGATCGAAGCCATCACCCTGTCCTGGGGCCGGGCCGACAATCCGGATCGGCCGCCGTCTCTTGGAGAGCGCTTCCGGCCAGCCCCCATTCGTGAAGCCCTCTTGAGGCACACCGCCGCCCTGAAAGAGAAGCGGGACAAATTCAGGATCTATCGGGAAAAGTGCGTGGTCGGGCCGGACGACTGCTGTGTCGTCGCCATGAGTTCCGGCGGCCTTCATCCGCACGTCGAGGGCGTCGGCCTTCCCCGTGTGGTGAGCGCCGTCCTGCCGTTCGGTGATGAGGTGGTGACGATCGATCGGGCCAGCGGCGAGGTACTCGAGGTGAGCCATGAACACCGGCCCGAGATCCGCAACGCCCGGGATGCGCCGGTCGCGACCACGGCCTTCGAGGATCCAGACGCCTATGGCCAGATTTCCGCGGTGCTGCACGACAGCGCGTTTATCTCGACCTGGCCAGGCAACCTGCAGCCCAACCGATGGGTCACCGTGCACAATCCCACAGCAACAGCGCCCCTGCCGGAAAACCAACTTCCCTGGGGGTGCCGCTACCGTGTGGTTCAAAGCGGAGGCGAGACCCACCTCGTGGTCGACCCCGTAGCCTAGGGGCGTCGGCCTCTCGGCAGCAACGCCATGGCGTCCTCCAGGCCGCGGTCGCTGCTACACGCCTCAAGAGGCGTGAGCCGGCCAAGCTCGCTCCTCGCATTCTGCAGGAAGAACGCGGCGTGGGATTCGGGGAGAATGGCCGCTGCCTTTCGTCGTAGAATGGACTGCCGCCGCGCCAGTGCGTCAGCCTCTTCGTGGGCGACGCGTCGGTCAGGGGCGATGATCAACATGGCCAAGCGCATTTGGCATCGAGGCCGATTCCAATCAGCCTGAGCCTACCACATCGGAGAGACGCGCCAGGGCGCTCTCTGTTTCGCCAAGCCGCGGTGATCCACTTTGCTTAGTGCAGCGTGGCGCCGGCCTTCACAGCGCGAGCGATCTTCTCAACCGTTTCAGGAAACCGCTCGGAATCGCGGACCGTTGCTTTCAGCGCGTCAGCCCAGGCCGGATTGGCTTGTGTCCAGGCCATCAGGTCGCGCGCGTCGACGCCACGGTGCTTCACAAGGAAGTTCGAGACCTTCGCCGGAACCGCGGACGTGACATAGCCGGCGCTGCTCGGACGGGCGCGCGCAAGAACGGCCACGGCGATCGAGAACGCCACGAGGTCTTGGTTCTCCAGGAGATCAGTCATCAGCGTCAGCACGGGGCCGGAGGGCGTGGTGTAGGCGGCGGAGCCATGTTCGGCCATCGCCTCCGCGATGCGGGCTTGGGTATGTGGGGTCACAAGAGGAACCTTTTCGCTAAGGCCATGCAGGTTTTCGGCGCGTGTGCGCCGTTCGGCGGCCAGTTTTCGGACATCCTCCGCGTCCGCTGCGGTCGGAACCCAAACCTTCACCTCCTGCCACCCTTCGGTGACACGCAGATCGCGCTGTTTGCGGGCGCGGGCGGCGACGGTGTGATCAGCCATGGGAGCTCCGTGAGTAAAGTACGCATATAGGCGTAATTCACTCACGGTCAACCAAGCCGGCGTGACGACGGTCGATGAGGTGAGGAAAGGCGGGGGAGCCAAATGACGTCGGTCGCGCCGAGCGGACGTTTCCCCTCTAGGGTCGAGTGACGCGACGCATGTAGCGGGCGCTCTCTCGAAAGGGCGCCTACTGCTGATCGACCGCGCAGGCCAGGTCCCGCAACGCCTTCGCCATCACACTGGCGGTCTCGCGAGTCATGTCGATGCGATCCCCGACGGTGTAGCGCGGATCGGCTGCGGCAAGCCGCTGATCGACGCGGCCTCCCGACGTGGAGCAGGCAGTTCCGGACAAGCGCGACAGTCTGGACAGTCGCATCGAAGCGCGGCGCGTCAGGCTCGGCATATCGAGCGCCGCGCGCATATGCGCCAGGAGCGCGGCGATGGGGAGATAGGCCAATCTGCGCACCTCGGCGCCGACGACCTCATCGAATGCAGCGCCGTCACGCGCTGCCGGATTACCGATCTCGGCCAGTGCGCGCTGGCCCTTGGGGCTCAGGAGGCCAGGCCGGCTGCGGAGGCGATCATGAAGCTTGTCCGTCAGATACGCTTCGAACACGCCATAGAGCGTGATCAGCTCCATCTCGAACAGGAACCCCGGTGCGCCTAAGGCCAGTCGGGAGAGGGCGGGACGGAACGCTTCGAAATACCAGAACTCGTCCTCGGGAAGTTCCATCACACTGACGATGGCGCTCTCGCCACCGTCCCCCCCGATCGCTGGCGTGACCCTGGACGCTCCATCGGCGCTGATCTTGACGATCAGAGCCGGCTCTCCGGGTTCAAGATCGTGTGCTGGGTAATGTTCACCGGGGTATTCGGTCACGCCGTCGGGGCGATAGCCCGCATAGAATGAGGTCGTAGCCTGGACCTCGCCGAAGCGCTTGAGCAGCGCTTTGAGGCGCGGAGACATTGGCATCTGCTGCATCCACAAGAAGGTTCCAGACCCGAGAGGTGCGAGCGGGGAACGCAGGGCCGCTGCCGGCGCTCGGTTGATCTCCATAGCCTCCGGCCGCTTCAAATTCGTCGCGAGGCGCAGCGTCGGGCCAACACTCGGATTAGACCCCTGTCGGTGCAACTTAAAGGGGGCGGGCTAACCCGCTGAAAACGTGGGTGTGGCGATCTTGAGCAACTTGGATTCTCCAACCTAACGCTGGCCCTAATACGCCCGGGCCAATCTAAGACCGGCCTCCAAGGTCCGCCTTAAGGCAGGGAGGGCATTTCGGCTTTCCACCCCTAGCCGACGGTCGGAGCGTCTGCATCCCGGCCTCAAGGGCAAGGGCCGGCGGTCTGCGTGGCCACCTTCGGCCGCAACCCCTCCCCCGCGGCGTTCGTCGGATCCGCTTCGTACGTCCCTACGAGAATCGCACCCTAATATTTTCGATATACCGGACAGTCTTAAGTTGGAAATTGGACAGGCTTAAGTTGGCCCGACACTCAGTCCTAGCGCCCGGCTCGCGAATCAAAGGCTGGGGCGGCTATCACCTCGCCCCATGAAGCAGCACACCGGCGACGAAATTCGCGCGATCATGACGGACATGCCGGCCGAGGCGATCGAAAGCCTTCAGGCTGCGCACGCCGACCACAAGATCACCGAGCACGAAGCCCGCTGGTGGGGCTATCTGATGTTCGCCCGCACGGGCGCCTACGAGGGGACCGAGTACACCATCCCCGTGCTGGGCGGCGGCGAGGTCACCCAGGGGTTTCTCGTCTATGTGCTCGACGATCGCGACATGAACAGGCGGCACGGGCTCGTTCGGAAGCCCTGGCCGGAGAGCGGGTTCGACCGCGCGCAGTAATCCAGACATGAAGAAAAGCCCGCCACCCCGGCGAGGGGTAGCGGGCCGATTTCTATGCCGCGACTGGAGCGCCGGCCGCCTCAAGCCGCCTTATCGAGGGAACGGTAAAGCGTCGAGCGAGCGACCCGTCCCGGATGTAGATGTCGATCCGGGTGTGCTCGCCGGCTTCCGCCAATCCCTGCGCCAGCCGAACCGCCGCGCTCTCGGCGGAGGCTCCGCTCCGATAGAAGAGTTCATTCTCGATGGCGTCGCTCTGCACCATCCATCCGCCCTCGGCTGGGACGATTTCAATGACCTTCATTGATTCCTCCTAGCTCAACGGCAGGAGAATTTAGGTCGGTCAGAGCGATCATCAAGTGCCGCTTAGTAACGGGAAAACCCCGCCAGCCGAAGCCGACGGGGCTCTTGAGGGGCTCCCTGCGAGAGCAGTGAGACTCATAGGCTTGCAGATGTCGTGCCAATTGTCTGGCGGAAACTCGACAGGAAGGCCTGCTACTGCGTTGGCTCACTCAAAGGAGCGGCGCAGCCAATCGATCCAGCTCCAAAATTCGGTCAGGTCAGGCGCTATGATTGCGACCAGCCGGCGCCCAGAGCGAATGGTAATGGGGTAGCTGTATCTGTCGGCCAACTCCTGCCCGATCGCCTTCGCCCTCTCATCATCCGGCGCCTCGGCGACGGACGAGCCGAACTCCTCTCCCAAATGATTGACGAGCGAGAAGCGGAAAGTGGCCACGACCGGCGGCGATCAGCGTCTGCGAGACGTCGGAAACTCGGCCCACGACTGCAGCTCCTCGAAGCTTACCTCAGAGCCGTCGACGCGGTGGAGACTTAGATCCACAAGCCGCGGCCAACCTGGCTTCTGGTGCGCCCGGAGTATTCGCCACACATGGGACAGCGCTTCGGATTCGTGCGGGAAATAGAGGAGCTGAGCCTTGGGCATCTCGTCAGGTCCATCCCTTGTGAGTATCCGGACAAAAGGCTCACCCAAAGACACCGCATCCACCCAAGTAAAAAGCCCCGCCAGTCAGAGACCAGCGCGGCGTCGTAGACCAGAGGACTCTTGGCGAGGGAGATGCTCGCCCAAAAAGCCCAGGTTGTCAGCGCTGGATCAGCCTACCGGCGATCAACAACGCGAGAGCGGCCGCGGCGACCGCCAAATGAAACAGAGCATCCGTCACCCATCAGGCGGGGGCTTGGGGCACTTGAACGGCAATCGCGCCCCGTTCTCAACCGACCAGCGGCAGATGCGCCCTACGGTCGCCCAGCCCCGCTCGCCCCAGGCCTCGACGTCGTCGTCGTGCTGGGCCAGCGCGAGATCGCTCCCCACGGCCTCGGGGGCCAGGAGCGGCTTAGGCTCAACCCTAAGGTCTGCATTCGGCGGGTAGGCGCTCAGCGGGGGCAGCGAAAGGGCTGGCTCGCCGCGAACCCCGCACAGCCGTGCAAGGTTGAGCGGCAGGCGCGGCCGGACGCTGGCGAGGAGCGGCTCACGCTCCCATCGAAGGAGCAGCTCGCCGCTCTCCTCCGCGCCGCCGAGGCGGGACCAGAGCCCGAGCGCGATATTGCGGCGATCCGGATCCTGATGTTCAGCGGCCTTCGCATCTCTGAGCTGCTTGGCCTTCCTGACGGCATGGTGGCGGCAGGCGGTGCGACAGCGACGATCAAGATCCGAGAGCGCCTCGATCGCAAGTACGCCGTTCTCGGCCGGGTCAAATCGAGCAAGGCGCGCCGCGACGTGCCAGTTGGCCCGGCAGCTACCCGGGCCGTAAAGTCCTGGCGGATGCGCCGGGGACCGGTCAAAGGCTTCGTCCACAAGGACTTGGCCGGCACCGCGCACCACGTGAGCGGCCGGCTCTTCCCCGCCCCCAATGGCGGCGACCTCTGGACCTATGACGCGTTCATTCGCGACTGCTGGATACCGCTCCTAGAGCGGGCCGGACTGCTCGACCGGGTGAAAGACCGCAAGGGCAAGGTGCGACCGGTCCTAGCCTTCTATCCGCACGTCCTACGCCACGTGGCCGCGAGCCTCTGGATCGAGCAGGGGCTACAGCCGAAGAAGGTTCAGGAGTTGCTCGGGCACGCGACCCTGAGCATGACCATGGACCTCTACGGCCACCTCTGGCGCGACAACGACGAGGACGAGGCCCTCGCGCTGGAATCAGAACGCCTGATCACCAGCGGGAAATAGCGGAACGCCCTGGCAACCTTGCGGCGCTAGCGCGGCGCTCGGAGTTTTCGGGAAGGCGCGGGAAAGCGCGGAAAAGCCTGGAAAACAAGGGATGCGTCCTGAGCGCCCCAACGACGCGTTCCGGCGCGAGGCGATGAAGTCGGCCTGAAAAAACCTCAACAACCTCAAACAGATAGCTGGTACGGGCGGCCGGAATCGAACCGGCACGAGCCTCACGGCCCTACGGATTTTAAGTCCGTTGCGTCTACCAGTTCCGCCACGCCCGCATACCGCCCAGGCTCTATAGCCAGTCGGCCAAGGCTCGCCAAGGCGAGCGAGCCTCAGCCCTTCGGCAGGGCGGCCACAGCCTCCTTCAGCACCGCCAGCCGGCGCTCGTCGGCCGGGTGGGTGGACAGCACCTCCGGGGCCTCGGGCTCCTCGCGGCCATCACGCGACATGTGCTCGAAGAAGCGGATGGCGCCGGCCGGATCGAAGCCAGCGCGCTGGGCCAGGTCGACGCCCAGGCGGTCGGCCTCCAGTTCGTGGCTCCGCGAATAGGGCAGGATCACCCCGTAGACGGCCCCCATGCCCAGGGCGCCGGCGATTTCCCCGGCGTGCTGACCGTATTCCCCGTTGGCCAGGATGGCCTGCAGAACGCCAACGCCCAGTTGCACGGCCAGCTGCTGGCTCACCCGCTCGGCGGCATGCCGGGCCAGGATGTGTCCGACCTCGTGCCCGAGCACCCCGGCCAGTTCGTCGTCGTCGCGAGCGAACTCCATCAAGCCCCTGAACGCGCCTACCTTTCCGTTCGGCAGCACGAAGGCGTTGATCTCCGGGCGGTCAAAGACCACGAACTCCCAGTCCAGGTCCGAGCGGCCGCTGGCCTTGACGATCGCCTGTCCCACCCGCGCAAGCCGCGCCTGCTGCCTCGGGTCCGCGGTGACCGCGGTCTGGCCGCTGAGATCGGCCCAGGCCTCGTCCGCCATCTGTTGCAGCAGTTCGTCCGGCGCCACCGCGAACTGGCTGCGGCCGGTCGCGGTGTTCTCAGAGCACGCGACCAGGACGGCGCCCGAAGCGAGCACCGCCAGCAAATTTCGACGCGACACCCAGGCTGGCGCCGCGCGGCAACCGCATCCCAAGGTCAGGCCCTTGCGGCCGTTTCCCATGCCTTGAACTCCGGGGTGGCGAGCAGGCGGTTCATATAGGCGCCGCAGGCCCCGTCGTCGCCGTAGTCCGATAGATGCACGCCATAGGTCCGGAACCGCGTCGCCACGGGGGTATAGAAGGCGTCGGCGATGGACCACTCTCCACCCAGGAACGGCCCGCCCGAACGGGCCAGCAGATCGCTCCACAGCGCGACGATCCGCCGGATGTTCTTCTGCGTCGCCTCGGACAGGGCCACGACCTTGGGCTCGGTCTCCAGCGCCATGGGGCATTCGCCGCGCAGAGACTGGAATCCCGAATGCATTTCGCTGGCCGCGGCGCGGGTGAGGGCCCTGAGCGCGGGATCGGCCGGCCAGAGCTTCGCCTCGGGAAACTTCTCGGCCAGATACTCGCAGATCGCCAGCGAATCCCAGACGATCAGGTCCCCGTCCTTCAGTGCGGGCACCATGCCGGACGGCGAGTGCGGCAAGATCTCAGCTTCCGTGCGGCCGTCATCCTGGCGCAACGTGATCTCGACTTCTGTAAACGGCGCGCCGACGTGCTTAAGGACCAGCCAGGGCCGCAGGGACCAGGTAGACCATCGCTTGGTTCCGATAACGAGTTCCATGGCTACTCCTTTTCCTCAGGACAGGCTATTGCCCATGCCCTGGGGGGCTCGTCTAGAGTGGGCCCAACGATAAGAAAATTCGCATCAGTCCATTTTCGCAGGAAACGCCTTACATGACCGAGACCGCAGCGCCATCGGTTGATCCTGTCGCTCCGCCCGTAACACCGGCGGTCAGCGCCCAGCCATACTCCGCTTCTTACACCCGGTACGCGATGTTCCTCCTTCTGGGGATCTACATCGTGAACTTCCTCGATCGCGCCGTGGTCAATATTCTGGCCGAGCCGATCAAGAACGATCTTGGCCTCGCCGACTGGCAGCTCGGCCTCATGAGCGGCCTGGCCTTCGCCATCTTCTACACAGTGCTCGGCATCCCGATCGCCCGCATGGCCGAGCGGAAGAACCGGCCGATGATCATCGGGACGGCGGTCGCCGCCTGGTCCGGCTTCACTGTTCTTTCCGGCTCCGCCCAGAACTTCGTCCAACTCGTGCTCTGCCGCATCGGCGTGGGCATCGGCGAAGCCGGCTGCACCCCGCCGGCGCACTCCCTGATCGCCGACTACGTGCCCAAGGAAAAGCGCGCCTCGGCCCTGGCCTTCTACTCGATGGGAACGCCGCTCGGCGGCCTACTCGGCCTGGTAATGGGCGGCCTGATCGCCGACGCCTACGGCTGGCGCTGGGCCTTCGTGGTCGCCGGCCTGCCCGGCATCCTGTTCGCCCTGCTGTGCTGGTTCACCCTGAAGGAACCGCGCAAGGTCATGGCCCAGCACTCGGCCAGCATCCAGGCGAGCCAAGCCACCTTCGGCGAGACCCTGAAGTACCTGGGCAAGAAGAAGACCTTCTGGCTGATCGCGCTCGGCGCCGCCATCAAGGCCTTCATCGGCTACGGCCACGCCCCGTTCACGGCCTCGTTCTTCCTGCGGGTGCATGGCGAGGAAATCGCCAACCTCGCCTCGATGTTCGACCTGAAGTCCGTCGGCTTCCTGGGCCTCGCCCTCGGCCTGATGGGCGGCACCGCCGGCGCTATCTCCGCCTGGCTCGGCGGCCAGATCGCCGACCGCTACGCCAAGACCGACCTGCGCGGTTACGTGTCCGTCCCGGCCATCGCCTCGCTGCTGGCCGTGCCGATCTACATCATCGCCGTCAGCGTGCCGTCGGCCAGCGCCGCCCTCTGGATCCTGGTGATCAACGGCCTGATCGGCTCGCTCTGGTACGGCCCGGTCTACGCCATCGGTCAGTCGATCGTGCCGCCGCACATGCGCGCGACCACCTCGGCCATCCTGCTGTTCACGATCAACCTGATCGGCCTGGGCCTCGGCCCGCTCGCCGTCGGCATCCTGTCGGACATCATGAGCAACGGCTTCGGCCTCGGCTCGGCCCAGGGCGTGCGTTGGGCGCTGATGCTCTCGACCGGCTTCGGCTTCGTGGCGTTCGGCCTCTTCTGGCTCGCGCGTCGCACGATCCGCGAAGAAATGGTCAGCTAGGACCTTGAGGCGGAGGCGCGTCATGCGCCTCCGCCGCCTTGGCTAGTTCCGCAGGAACACCAGCCAGACCGCGGTCGCCGCGAAGATCACCCCGAAGACCGCATTCAGCCAACGCGCACGGCGCACCGGCCGTCCCAGCGCCGCCTGGATCAGGAACACCGCCGCGGCCAGGGCGCATCCCGCCGCCGCCAGCCAGAACTTCCCGGGGGGCGGCACGAAGATCGCCGCCGCCACCATCGCCAGGGCGATCGCCCGGCCGATCAACTCCGGGCTCAACCGGCGCTTTTCCACCGCCATCCTATTTCTCCACTCGCAACTGCACGTCCGCTTGCCGCGCGCGCCCCCGCAGGTCAACGCTTGCGCCTGGCCTTCCATCGCCTTGCGGAGCTTGCCGCAGTCTGGAAAATAGGTCGGTGACCAAGCTCATCTTCGATTGCGACCCCGGCGTCGACGACGCCATCGCCCTCTTCCTGGCCTTCGCCTCCCCGGAGCTGGAGCTCCTGGCGATCACCACCGTCGCCGGCAACGTCTCGGCCAAGCTCACAGCCCGCAACGCCGCCCTCATCCGCCAGATCGCCGGGCGCGAGGACGTGCCGATCTATGCCGGCGCCGATCGCCCGCTGTTCCGCGCCCCGGTCGAGGCCGGTGACTTCCACGGCGCCAGCGGCCTTGGCCCGCTCGACCTCTTTGTCCCGGCCAAGGGCGCAGAAGACGGGCACGCCGCCCGGGCGATCGTCGATCTCGTCATGGCACATCCTGCCGGCGAGGTGAGCATCGCCGTCACCGGCCCCTCCACCAACCTCGCCCTGGCGCTCCAGCTCGAACCGGCCCTCGCCGACCGCCTCGGGCCTGTGGTCGTCATGGGCGGCGCCCGCCGCGAGGGCGGCAACATCACCGCCTCGGCCGAGTTCAACATCTTCGCCGACCCGCACGCCGCCCAGATCCTCTTCGCCTCCGGCGCGCAATGCGTGGTCATGGGGCTGGACGTCACCCACCAGGTCCGCGCCGACCCGGCACGGACCGCGGCGATCGCAGGGCTCGGCTCTGAGGCCGCCAAGGCCAGCGCCGTGCTGCTGGAATTCTCCAACAGCCTGGAAAGGGACATCGTCGGCGGCGGCAGCGGCGCCCCGATCCACGACCCCTGCATCATCGCCTACCTGATCGCACCGGACCTCTTCGTCCTACGCCCTTGCGCGCTGCAGGTGGAGACGAGCTCTCCGTTGACCCTGGGCCATACCGCCGTCGAGTTCAGGCTGCCAAATCCCGCCGCCGCGCGCATAGGATGGGCCGTCGCCGCGGACTCCGACGGCGTCTTCGCCCTGCTGAACGAGCGCCTGGCCAGATGACCGCCATCACCGTCGTCGGTTCGATCAACCTGGACTTCGTCGCCACCGCGGCGAGCTTGCCCAGTCCCGGCGAAACGGTGACCGGCGCCAGCCTGGCGCGCCACCCCGGCGGCAAGGGCGCAAACCAGGCCCTCGCCGCTCGTCGTCTCGGCGCAGATGTCTCGCTGGTCGGCCAAGTCGGCGCCGACGGCCTGGCCGACGAGGCTCTTGCCCTGCTTCTTGCCGAGGGCGTGGACCTGTCGCAATGCGCCACCGATACGGGCGCTCCGACCGGCGTCGCCCTGATCGCCGTCGCCACGGGCGGCGAGAACCAGATCATCGTCGCCCCAGGCGCCAACGCCAGCTTCACCCCCGACCGTCTCACGGCCGTTCCCCGCGGCGCCCTGATCTGCCAGCTCGAGCTTCCCCTCGAGACCGTCGCCAAGGCGGTCGGTCTGGCCGACGGCTTCGTCTGCCTGAATCTCGCACCGGCCGCCGCGCTGCCGCCCGCAACCCTCGCGCGGACCGATCTGATCGTCGTGAACGAAACCGAGGCCGCCTTCTATGGCCAGGCGCTTCACGACCTGCCGGGCCTCGTCGCCATCACCTGGGGCGCGAAGGGCGCGGGCTT
>JAEXKM010000121.1 GCA_023445705.1 Pseudomonadota bacterium | reverse complement strand
TCGGCTGCGGCCCGGTCGGCCTGGCTGTGATCGCCGGCCTTAAGGCCAGGGGCCACGGCCCGGTCATCGCCGCCGACTACTCTCCCCGTCGCCGCAAGGCCGCCGAGGCCCTGGGCGCTGACGTCGTGATCGATCCGGCCGTCGAAAGCCCGCACGCCCGTTGGGAGGCCTTCGGCGTCCCCACCGCCCGCGCGGCTCAGAACATGGCCCGCATGATGGGCAAGACCTTCGGCCAACCGGTCGTCTTCGAGTGCGTCGGCTCGCCCGGCGTGCTCCAGAGCCTGATCGAAGCCTCCCCCGCCGGCTCTCAGATCGTCGTGGCCGGTGTCTGCATGGAAACCGACCGGATCGAGCCGGCGATCGCCATCACCAAGGAGATCGAGCTGACCTTCGTGTTCGGCTACACGCCAGAGGAGTTCGGCGCGACCCTGCACGACATCGCCGAAGGGCGGATCAACGTCGATGGCATCGTCACCGGAACCGTGAGCCTCGACGGCGTCGCCCAGGCGTTCAGGGACCTAGGGGACCCAGAGGCCCACGTGAAGATTCTGGTCGCGCCCTAGAGGGTCATGGGCGAGGCGTATCCGGTCAGTTCGAGATACCCTCGCCCACCTTGGGTCGTCACGGCGCCTTCCCAATAGATCGGGCCGCCCGATGCCCGGCTATCCAGTTCCTGGTCATCAAACAGTGGCTTGAGGCGCCACGTCCGCTCCCCGGCAGGTAGGCGCAGCGACAGCGTCCGCTCCACCGGATAGGTGGTCGCCGTCCTGGGCGAGCGCCAGCGGTGCTCGGTCGACAGCCGCACCTGATCGGGGCGCAAAACCGTCAGCGTCCCGTCCGAACCGCGATAGGAACCGCCCGCCCAGAGCGCCTTTCCGGCGCCATCTCGGACCTGGAAGGCCGTTATCGCGCCGCCGTCGTCGAGGTTTAACCCGACCCAGTCCCAGCCCACCGCGCGAGGATCGAGCAGGGTCGACGACCACTCGCGGTCCAGCCAGGCTTCGCCGGTCACCTTGCTCGCCTTACCCGCCCGGGCGATCTGCCCCGACACCTTGAGATGCGGGATGCTGTAGTAGTAGCTGGCCTGGTTAGGCTGGGGCCCCTTGCGGCTGTAGCCGCCCTCCCCCTGCAGGATCGCTGGCTGGGTGGGCTCGAACGCCAGGTCGAGTCCGAAGCCATCGCCGCGCACCGCCGTCACGATCCGCCCGTCGGGCTTTCGCTGCAGCCGCCAGTCGTCGATCACCAGGTCCATATCCTTGGTCGAGGCCTCCGCGAGCCCGAAGCCCTGGCGCGCGATCCGCTGTCCGTGCAGCAGCTTCCTCTCGCGCGGGTCGGACAATGCGGCATGGGCGAACAGCACCTGTTTTGGCGCAAAGGCGCTGGGATTGCTCTCGGCCACCCCCGGCCGGGACCGGAAGAACGTCACCTGGAAGCCGAGCTTTTCTCCGGTTTCCGTGGTGAGCCATCCGGTGACGTACCACCACTCGGTGCGGAAGTCGGGATGAGCGCCATGATCTGCGGGAAACCGGATGACCGCGCCAGGAACCACCGCCCTAAAGGTCGGCGCCTGGGCCACCGCGGGCGAGAAGACCAGCAAACCAAAGAGTAGGACAAGCAGCGCGCGGCGCATCACCAGTCCTCCCGCACGGCCCGCACGGCGTCGGCCGAGATCGCTCTTCGGCCGGCCAGCAGCGCGGTCCCCGCCGCCGAGGCGACAAGGGCCAGCATCACCCCTGTCAGAAGCGTGAGGGGCAGCCGCGTCTCCATGGTCCAGTGAAAGGACTGAGGGTTCACGACGTGGATCAACACCTGGCCCATCATCAATCCCAGCGTGAGCCCGGCGACCCCGCCAATGACGCCCAGCAACGTCCCCTCCACCGCCAGCATCGACAGGATCTGGCCGCGCGTGACACCCAGATGCCGAAGCATGCCGAACTCCTTGGTCCGAGCCAGGGTCTGGGCGGACACCGTCGCGGCGACCCCGGCCAGCCCCACGACGATGGCGATGGCCTCCAGCCCATAGGTGACCGCGAAACTTCGATCGAAGATCCGCAGCGCCATGTCGCGCAGCGCTCTCGGTTGGGCGATGGTCAGATGCGCGCTCACCTCTGGCCGCAGCGCCTCTCGGATGGATCGTTCCACCGCCTCGACCTTGGCTCCAGGCTCCAGGATCACCGAGGCTTCACCCCGGGCCCGGTCGCCTGTCAGCCGGCTGTAGTCCTCACTGTTCAACGTCACCGCGCCATGCTGGCGCGCATAGTCCCGCCAGACGCCGACGACAAAGAACTTGGGCCGCCCGCCGGCCTGTCCCTCGCCCAACGGCAGATCGATGGCCTGGCCCACCCGCCAGCCATAAAGCCAGCTTGCCGGCTCGGAGACGAAGACCGGCACGGCGCCTGCCGGGGCATCGGCTACGCGGCCGATCATCGGCGGCGCACCGGGGCCATGCCCGCCCGCCGGCCGCGCGATCAGGGCGACGGGCGGCTGGTCCGCCGCGACGCGGAGCGGGACCGTTCGCATGAAGTAGATCCCGCGCAACCCGGGCACGCGCGCCAGGGCGGCCTGATCGTCCGGATCGAAGCCGCCGCCAAGGCCGGTTCCCTCCACCCGCAGATAGAGGTCCGCTGGCAGGACCTGATCCAGCCACTCCTCGACCGAACCGCGGAAACTCCAGACCATCACCGCCATGGCGACCATCAGGCTCGTGCTGGCGACCACGCCGCATAGCGCCACGGCCGCCTGTGACGGCGCCCCCCAGAGCCGCTTGATGGCGAGATCGACCCCCACGAGGCCGCTGGCGCGCCGGCGGGCCGGCGCCAGCAGCGTCCGAGCCAGCCAGGGCGTCACCGCCACCCCGCCGGCCAGCAGCAGGGCCATGGAAACGTATCCGAACAGCGGGATGCCCCAGACCGCCGGCGCCAGCGCCGACACGCCTCCAGCGACGACCAGGGCGACCGCAGGCCACGGCGATGGCGTTCGACGCGGATCAATGGCGTCGCCTAGGTTTTTGAGGGCCACGGCCGGCGGGGCAGACGCCGCTTCGCGCGCGGGAACGAGGCTTCCGGCCACGGCGGTCGCGATCCCCAGCAGCAGGAAGAACGCCGCCGCCCCGGGCGACACCACCAGTTCTGGCCGGCTATCGCCGAAATAGCCGCCGCCGAGATCGCCGCCCATGATGTTCAGGGCTGCGGCCGCCAGCCCAACGCCCAGCGCCACACCGACCAGGCCCCCGGCCACCCCGACGCACAAGCCCTCGACAAGCACCTGGCGCAACAATCCCCGCCGGCGAACTCCCAGGACCCGCAAAAGCGCAAACTGGGGCCTGCGCCTGGCCACCGACAGCGACTGCGCCGAATAGACGAGGAACCCGCCGGTCAGCAGCGCCATCATCGCCAGCATGTTCAGATTGACCCGATAGGCGCGGCTCAGCGCGTCGCTGCGGCGGGCCTCGGTGGCGGCGCTGACCACCTGTGCGTCCGCCGGCAGCACCTTTGCGAGCCGCTCGGCGATCTGCTGGACGTCGGCGCCCGGTTCGGCGCGCAAATCGAGCCGTTGCAGGCGGCCGAGCTGTCCCAGCCGCCACTGGGCGGTCGCAATGTCCAGCACGGCGACGCGCTCGCCCTCAGCCACACCCGGCAGCACGCCCGCGATCCGGAATGAGGCGCGCCGATCGCCGACCGACAGGCCTATGCGCTCGCCGACCTTCCGCCCCTCCAAAGCCGCGCTCGACAGGAACACCGCCTCCTCGTCGAAGACCGCGTTGGGCGTCGGGCCTCCACCAGCATCGGCCAAGGGACGGCCGACCAGCGCCGGCGTCACCCGGGAAGCGCGAAGCACGTCCAGCCCGAGGACTGTCAGCGTCTCACCGCTCCGATCGCCCGCGGCTTCCAACTCCACCACCGGGCTGGCCATGGCGACGCCCTCCACGCGCGCAGCGACCGGATAGAGGCTCTCGGCGAAGCCGAAGGGCGTCGTAGCGCGCACCTGCAATTGCGCTTCGCCGTTGACCGCGCTGACCGCCTTCGAAAATTCACTGAGCGCAGAGGCGTTGACCAGGTGCACGGCCAGCCCAAGGGCGACGCCCACGGCAATGGCGATCGCCGCGGTCACGACCCGCCCGGGATGCGCCCTCCATTCGCCGAGCACCATCCAGCGCGCGGCGAGCGTCCTTTGGCTAACGCTCATCGCGCTCGACCAGGCCACCCCGTCCGAGAACGAACGTGCGGTCGGCGGCAGCCGCTGCGATCTCGGAATGGGTTACCAGCACCACCGCGGCTCCGGCCTCCCGGGCCTTCCCGGCAAAGACTTCGAGAACACGAGCGGCGGTCTCCGGGTCCAGATTGCCGGTCGGTTCGTCCGCAAGCAGCAGCGCCGGGCGATGGATCAGCGCCCTGGCGATCGCAACGCGCTGCATCTCTCCGCCGGAAAGCTCTTTCGGATAGGCCTGGGCTCGTCCGGCCAGCCCTACCTCGGTCAGCAGGGCGGCGGCGCGCGCCAGCGCGTCGGCCTCTCCTACGCCCTGCAGAGCCAGCGGCAGCGCGACGTTCTGGGCCAGATCCAGATGCGGGAGGATATGAAAGGCCTGGAAGACGAAGCCGATCTTGTCGCGCCGCAGCCGTGTGCGGGCGTCTTCGTCCAAGCTGCCGAGGTCGGTCCCGTCGATGGCGACGCGACCTCGATCAGGATCGTCCAGCCCTGCGATCAAGTTCAGCAGAGTCGACTTCCCGACGCCGGACTCGCCCATAATCGCGACGAACTCGCCCGCTGCGAGATCGAGGTTCAAACCCTCGAACAGAACCCGTCCTCCAGGGACGGACTTGGTGAGGTCGGATAGCGAAAGCGCAGGCGGCGGCATCGCGGGAAACTAGCCCGGCGCGCCGCCTGCGCACATGGTCATTTGGTGTTGGCAGGAGGCGTTGGCATCCGCCGCTGAGCCAAGGCGGTGCAAGCGGCCAGGCCGAGAGGACCATCCTCGCCATAGATCCGGCAGTCGCCCACCGCCACGCCGTCGTCGGCGCCGTGATAAGTGCTTTCGAAGCCGATCCATTCGGTGGTCGGCAGGCGGTGCAGATAGAGCGTCACGTCGGAGTTGATGTAGCCCAGCCCCTTGTCGCCCGCATGGGCCAGAGGACTGACGAAGTCGCAGGCCACGGCCACGCGCTGGAACGGGGTCAGGGGTACGCCTTCCACGACCTCGCGGACCTCGCTCATCCAGGTGCGGCGTTGTTCGGCCGTGCCGAAACCGCCGCTCAGCGAACGCATCGCCCACATGCCGCCCATGCCGCCGCGATTGTCGGCCGGCGGCTCGATCTCGGCGGGAAGCGGCACCTTCCAGGGCTCCGGCTTCCAGACCACGCCCTCGGCGTTTTCCGTCATGCGTAGGAACTGGCAGGACGCGCGCGCCATCGAGACGCCGCCCGAGATGAACTCGGCGTCGACCACGCGAATGCGGCCGCCTTCGCGCACGACCTTGGTCGTGACCTCGATCGGGTCGAAGCCGGGCAGCCGGTACATGTCGACGGTCAGCCGGGCCGGAAGGAACTCCGGATCCCCGTGCTTCTGTTCAAGGACAAAGCCGAGAAGGCCGATAATGACCCGTCCATGGAGAGATTGAGGATTCCAAGGACCACGGCTGGCGGGAGTCGGGACGTAATATTGACCGTCCCTTTTGAAAAAGGGTTCGTTTGCCATGGGGCGGGACCATGACGGATTCCCCTTTTCCGGCCTAGGACTTTGAGTGTTCGCTCACCAGGTCCTCCAATTGCCCCAGCAACTGGTCCCAAGCGGCCTGCGTCTCGCCCGTCCAGGCATCGCCCAGCTTCTCGCGCACCGTCTCCATGACCACCGGGAAGAAGCTCGCGAACACCACGGGTGGAACGCCGAGATTCTCGTGATTGACGATCTCCGCGCGGATCATGTTGGGGGCGTAATAGCCGGCCTGGGCCAGGTCCAGC
>JAEXKM010000046.1 GCA_023445705.1 Pseudomonadota bacterium | reverse complement strand
TCCGTCTCGATGCTGCGCATCGATCCACCTCCCCCAGAGGGGGAGGATCTGAGTTCGCGTAGATGCTCCCCCGGTGGGGGAGCTGTCAGCGAAGCTGACTGAGGGGGATTGCTGCGGCGGGGGCTTGCCATCAGTCCGGCGCCAGGAGGTAGCCGACACCGCGAACGGTCTGCAGGTAGCGCGGGGTCTTGGGGTCGCTCTCGATCTTGCGGCGCAGGCGGGTCACCTGGACGTCCACCGCCCGGCCCGAGGGATCGACGGTCTCGCGGGCCAGCTCCAGCCGGTCCACCGGCTCGTGCGGGCTGCGTGCGAGGCGGCGGAGCAGGCCGACCTCGGCCTCGGTGAGGCGAACCGGGACGCCGTCGCGGCTGAGTTCCCCGCGTTCGATGTCGAAGCTGCAGGCGCCGAGGACGAGGGCGCCGTTTGTCCCGCCGGCGGGACGAGCGTCGGCGCGGCGCAGGATGGCTTCGATGCGCAGCAGCAATTCTTCCGGCTCGAAAGGCTTGGCCAGGTAGTCGTCGGCGCCGAGCTTCAGGCCCTCGATCCGGTCTTCGGCCAAGCCGCGGGCGGTGAGCATCAGGATCGGCGTGCGGCCGGCCGCGCCCTTCAGGTCGCGCAGCCACCGCGTGAGGGAAAAGCCGTCCTCGCCGGGCATCATCACGTCGAACACGGCGAGATCGAAGTCGATGGTCTCGATCAGCTTGCGGGCCTGCGCGCCGCCCGGCGCGGCGGTGACGCGGAAGCCGTGCCGGGTCAGATACTGCTTGAGCAGGTCGCGGATCCGGTCGTCGTCGTCGACGACCAGCAGGTGGCGATCTTGGGCTTCCGTCGTCGCCATCAGGCGCCTCCGCTCTTCATACGGCCGCCGGCCAGGGCCGACAGTATGCGCCGGGCGCCGGCCACGCCGTCCAGGCCGCCTACCCGATAGGACCGGGCGATCAGGGCGCGCAAGCGTTCAGAAACCCGTTCCTCGAACGCCTGGCCCGCCGGGGTCAGGATGGCGGTGCGCCGCCGGCCGTCGAGGTCGCCGGCGCTCTTTTCGACCAAGCCCTTGGCCTCGAGGTCGGCGAGCGCGCGGCTGGCGGCCTGCTTGGAGAGGCTGGTGAGAAGGGCGAGCTCCTGAACCCCGACGCCGGGCCGGCGGCGAAGCAAGAAAGCCGCGCGCCAGTGGGAGCGGCCGAGACCTTCCTCGGCCGCGAGGCCGGCGTCGACGGCGTCCCACAGCGCAGCCTCGGCCAGCAGCATCATCTCGAGCCCGGCGTCGAGTTCCTCCTCGCGGAGGATCAGTCGCGGATCGGCTGCGGCCATTACGATTCCGAACCCATTTCGTTTGACGTGGCGTCCCGAGAGGTTTGTAAGGGGGCCTTATCGAAAGGAGGACTTACCCTCATGTCTCTAGTGCCCTTTGACGATCGCGACGGATGGATCTGGCTGGACGGCCAGTTCGTGCCCTGGCGCGAGGCGAAGGTGCACGTATTGACCCATGGCCTTCATTACGCCTCGGCGGTGTTCGAAGGCGAGCGGATGTATGGGGGTGAGATCTACAAGCTGCGCGAACATACCGAGCGTCTGTTCAAGTCGGCGGAGATCCTGGACTTCGAAATTCCCTTCACGGTGGAAGAGATCGACCAGGCCTGCAAGGACACTTGCGCCAAGAACGGCCTGACCGACGCCTATCTGCGCCCGATCGCCTGGCGCGGTTCGGAGATGATCGGCGTCTCGGCGCAGAACACCAAGATCCACGTCGCCATCGCGGTGTGGGATTGGCCGAGCTATTTCAGCCCGGAAGAACGCGCCAAGGGCATCCGCCTGACCTGGGCCAAGTACAAGCGCCCGTCGCCGGAAACCGAGCCGGTCCATGCCAAGGCCACCGGCCTCTACATGATCTGCACCATCTCCAAGCACGCCGCGGAGAAGGCCGGTTACACGGACGCGATGATGCTCGACTACCGGGGCTACATCGCCGAGAGCACCGGCTCCAACGTGTTCTTCGTGAAGGACGGCGCCCTGCACACGCCGACCCCCGACTGTTTCCTGAACGGGATCACGCGTCAGTCGGTGATCGCCCTGGCCAAGGCCAAGGGCATCGAGGTGATCGAACGGCACATCAAGCCGGAAGAGCTGGCGGACTTCACCGAGTGCTTCGTGGTCGGCACGGCCGCCGAAGTGACCCCGGTGGGCGAAATCGGCGAGTATCGGTTCACCCCCGGCAAGCTGTCGCTGGACCTGGCGGACGACTACGCCCGCATGGTGCGCCGCGAGCTGCAGCCGGCCTGATCGCCGGCTGATTGACGGACTTCAAGCGCCGCCTGGCCTCTGGCCGGGCGGCGTTTTCATGTGCTTACGCAAAATTCGAGCGTCATCCCGGTTTCGGCCAAGGCCGAAGACCGGGATCCATGAACACCTGATGGAAGGCGTTTGAGGCGTCGCCGTGGCCGGCCCCGCTAGATCTGGCGCGTATGGGGCCCGGTCTTGCTTCGCAAACCGGGATGACACGGAGAAGAGGAAGCCTTGGAGGGGGATGGGGGGATTCGTGGCCCACTGCCGGACCCTGGCGTCGCCTTTCCACTCCCCCGAGCGGCGCCAACCAGGACGGCACGAATCCCCCCGCGTCGTCGCCCCCCAGAAGCGTCGACGAGGCAGTCATGCTGCCAAAAGGTGCGCGCCTGGTCTAGGCGTTCAGCATACCAAAATTTAGAAAATGCACGCCGCGCCCATGGATAGGGCGCGGCGGCGGCATTGGCGCCGTCAAATCAGCCAGCTGGCGGGCCGAGGATAGGCTTCGCCCTGGGACAGATAGACCAGGCCGACGATGCAGCGGACGGCGAACCAGACGCCAACGGCGCCCCAAAGGGCGAGGAACAGCATCAGGAACGGGATGCCGATCAGCAGCACCGAGAGGACCGCGCTGATCATGATCAGCAGGCCCAGCGCCAGGAAGATGCCGATCCCGATCCAGAACGTGCGGATCAGGAAGGTGTAGTGGCTGCGCATCCGAGGACCGGCGTTGTCGCGATTCACGTACGCGACGATCAAACCGATCAGGATGGTCACGCCATTGACCAGCCCGAGCAGGTAGAGGCCATAGGTGATGGCCGGCACGGTGCGGTCTTCCGTGGTCACGACAGCGGTTTCGGTTTGGCTCAATTCAGTCTCCCAAGTGGAACGTCTGAACGAAATGTGGCCCCGATCGGCTGCAATGCTAGCTTAATTCGTGTTCATCTGGCGAGAGGACGCCTTCCCGCCACTTTCGGCTGATCGGCAGCCAGGGCAGGACGGCTGCGCCCAGGATCACCGCGAACACCAGGCGGCTGGCCAGGGCCACGCCCAGCAGCCAGGCTCCGGCAAGGCCGGAAGCGAGCAGCACGGCCAGGGCGCCGATCCCCACCAGGGCCATGATCCAGAGCAAGGCCTCGGCCTGGGGCGAGCGGCGGACGAGCGTGCGGCCGGGGGCCGCGGCGTCGATAGCCGCCAGGAAGGCGTCGAAGTCCTGCGCCTGTTCCTGCGGGCGCAGGTTCTGTCCGTAGCTCATGGCCGGGATCGTCAGGCGCCGGCGGCGGAACTGGAGCACCGCGCCGCGCCGGGCGCGGGTGACGCCGCGAAGCTCCATGAGGGGAAAGCGCCGTTCGCGCCCGCCGCGGCGCTCGACGATTTGGGCCTTGTCGATGGTCCAGGTGGTCTCGGCCTGCAGGGGCGAGAGGCGTACGGCGTAGGAGGCGCGCATGGATCAGCCGCGAACGACGGTGATCTCGACCCCGGCTGCAGCGGCATGGGGCGCGAGCGCCTGGGGTTTTTCGACCCGGACGCGGGCGCGCGTCACCCGCGGATCGGAAAGGCAGGCGCGGGCCAGCCGCTCGGCGAAGTCCTCGACCAGTTGGATATGACCTTCGGCGACGATGGCCCGGGCCGCTTCGCCGATCATCTCGTAGTTCACGGTGTCGGCCAGGCGCGTGGCGCCGGCGATCGGCACGTCCAGCTCCACATCGACCACGAGCGGCTGGACCTTGCCCTTTTCATGCGAATAGACGCCGATCTCGGCCTCGACCTTGAGGCCGGTGACGAAGACCTTGGTCATGACCACGCGCCCCTGGGTTTCGGGCGGCGAAATCTCTGGCGAGCTGTCCTGCAGCGATGGAAGAACCACGAGCGCTCCGTTCGGGCCAGATGCTGGTCAGGCCAGATGCTGGCCAGCGTCGACGGCGATCATCTGGCCGGTCACTGACCTTGCGTCAATGAGATAGGTGAGCGCAGCGGCGATCTCGCGCGGGTCGACGGGCCGCTTGAGCAGGGTGGCGGCGACTTCGTCTTCGAAATCGGCGCCTTGCTGGTGGATGGAGGGCAGCGTCGGGCCGGGGCCGACCCCGTTCACGCGGATGTGGGGCGCCAGCGCCTGGGCCAGCATCTGGGTGGCGGTCCAGAGCGCGCTCTTGGAGAGCGAGTAGCTGAAGAACTCGGGAGCCGGCGCGAACACCCGCTGGTCGAGGATGTTGACGATCAGGCCCTCGCGATCGGCCGGCAGACGGCGGGCGAAGGCCTGGGCCAGGACGAGCGGCGCGCGGAGATTGGTCTCCATATGCGCGTCCCAGGAGGCGCGGTTCATGCTGGCGAAGGCGTCGTTCTCGAAGACCGAAGCGCAGTTGACCAGCAGGGTGACGGGACCGAGTTCGGACTCGACGGCGCCGACCAGGGGCGCAGTGGCGCCTTCGTCCCGCAGGTCGCAGACATGAAGAGAAGCCTTGCGGCCCTTCGCACGAACGGCGGCGGCGGCGCTTTCGGCGTCATCGTCGATGGAGCGGACGTGGATCGCCACGTCATAGCCGGCCTCGGCGGCGGCTAATGTCAGGGCTCGACCTATTCTGCGCGCCCCGCCAGTGACGAGGGCCGCGCCGCGCGTCGTGTCAGCCAAGGCGTCTTAGTCGAGCCGGCCGAACTCGTAGACGTTCAGCGCGCCGATGACGACGACGAAGGCGAGGATGGTCAGGATCGCGGTCATGGAAAGCTCCGGCGTTATGCGACCGGCTTTAGAGCGCGCGCGGGGCGTTCGCAAGGGGCTGGGCGGAACTTCCGGGCTGCTGGGGCTTTGCTTTGACGGGGCGTCGCCCTGGCGGCTTCGCCCATGGCAGGAGCACCTAGATGATCAAAGACCAGGAGTCCTTTGAGGCGGCCCTTCAACGGGCGGCGGATTTTCTGGAACACCCTCCCGCGCAAGGCTCACGGGAGGACGAAGAGTTCGGCCAACTTTTGCATGACATCGAGCTCTTTCAGCCGACCTTCCTGACGGCGCCGCCGGAATCCGATTTCGCCAGGCTGGGCAAGGAAGCCCAGGCGCTGCTGAAAGAGGCGACCGACTTCCAGGCCAAGCGCGAGGCCCGCGAACGGCAGGAAAAGTGGACGAGCTTCCCTGAAGACGGCAAGGGCATCGGACCCACCACCGGCGTCTGACGGCTTGTAAAGACGCGGCGCGGCGGTCCAAGGTTCGGGCAAGCAAGAAGGCCCGCGAGGAAACGCCATGCCGCTGTCGCCCATCGCGCCCGGCGACCTGATCAAGGTCGCTGTTGGAATCGATCGTCCCGAGGATGTCGTGGTCGGGCCCGACGGCCGCGTTTTCGCCTCCGATCATCAGTGCGCGGTCGCCGAGATCAGGCCCGACGGTTCGTTCGAGCGGCTGGGTCCCAAGGGCGGCGCGCCGAACGGGATCAACATGGACCGGCAGGGCCGGATCCTGATCGCCAATTTCGGCATCTACGACCGCGAGGACGGGCCGCTGCAGCGGTTCGATCCGGCCACGGGCGTACATGAAACTCTGCTGGCGGAGGTCGGCGGGCGAAAGTTGACCAGCGCCAACTATCCGGTGGTCGACCGGGCCGGGAATATCTGGTGCGCGAACTCCACCCACGCCGAGACCTGGCCGCAGGCCCTGGACGGCCGCCCCGACGGCTTCATCTTCGTCCTGCGCCCGGACGGATCGAGCGAGGTGGTGGCAGAGGGGCTGCGGTTCCCCAACGGCTTGGCCCTGTCGGCGGACGACCACTACCTGTTCTGCGCCCAGACCAGCGGGGCCGACGTGCTGCGGTTCCCGATCCACGAGGGCGGGACGCTGGGCGCGGGGGGGCGCTATGGCCCGGTGCTGGGCAAGCTGCAGGCGCCGGGCGAGCCGACGGTCGATCCGGCCGACCTTGGCTATACCGACGGCGTAGGCATGGACGCCGAAGGCAACCTCTGGGTCTGCCTGCCGGCCGCCAACAAGGTCGTGGCGATCACTCCGGAGCTCGAAATCGTCGTGGTGATTCACGACCCGTCCGGCGAGGTCGTGAACCATCCGACCAACATCACCTGGGGCGGCGCCGACCTGAAGGACCTTTACATCGGTTCGATCCGAGCCGGTTATGTCCTGAAGGGCCGTAGCCCCGTTGCAGGACAGCCCCACGTACACCAATTGGAGGCTTTGCCGTCGGCCTGATCGAGGCGTCGGCGAGGAAGCCTCTTCCACAGTGATCATTGATCACTAAAATGCCCGTTTGAAGCCGTCGGGGGATCTCGTCGGCGACGATAAAACCAACGAACGCCTCCGGGAGGACGTCATGCGCGAGTACCTGAAGTTCTACATCGATGGTCAATGGGTCGACCCGGTCGAGCCCAAGACGCTCGACGTCATCAACCCGGCGACCGAGAAGGTGGCGGGCAAGATCTCCCTCGGCACGGCGGCCGATGTGGACAAGGCCGTGAAGGCCGCCCGCAAGGCTTTCGCCACCTGGTCGCAGACCAGCCGCGAAGAGCGCCTGGACGTCCTGAACCGCATCCTGGCCGAGTACCAGAAGCGATTCGGCGACCTGGCCACCGCGGTCACCGAGGAAATGGGCGCCCCGGCCTCGCTGGCCCAGCGCGCGCAGGTTCCGATCGGCATGGGCCACCTGGCCACCGCCGCCGAGATCCTGAAGAACTTCAAGTTCGAGGAAGACCGCGGCCCGACGATGATCGTGAAAGAGCCGATCGGCGTCTGCGGCTTCATCACCCCCTGGAACTGGCCGCTGAACCAGATCGTCTGCAAGGTCGCCCCGGCCATCGCGACCGGCTGCACCATGGTGCTAAAGCCCTCGGAAGTCGCCCCGTTCACCGGCCACATCTTCGCTGAGATCATGCATGCCGCCGGCGTGCCGGCCGGCGTGTTTAACCTGGTGCAAGGCGATGGCGTCGGCGTCGGCGTGCCGCTCTCGAGCCACCCGGAAGTGGACCTGATCTCGTTCACCGGCTCGACCCGCGCCGGCATCGAGGTGGCCAAGAACGCCGCCCCGACCGTCAAGCGCGTGGCCCAGGAGCTGGGCGGCAAGAGCCCGAACATCGTGCTGGACGACGACGTGCTGACCAAGAGCGTCGCCAACGGCGTGCGCTCGATGATGACCAACTCCGGTCAGTCCTGCAACGCGCCGACCCGCATGCTGGTCCCGACCAAGCGGATGGACGAGGCGATCGCCGCGGCCAAGGAAGCCGCCGCCCAGGTCACCGTCGGCGACCCGAACGGCAACAGCCTGCTCGGCCCGGTGGTCTCCGAGGTGCAGTTCAACAAGATCCAGAAGCTGATCCAGGCCGGTATCGACGAGGGCGCGACCCTGGTCGCCGGCGGCGTCGGCAAACCGGAAGGCCTGGAAACCGGCTACTTCGTGAAGCCGACCGTCTTTGCGAACGTCACCAACGAAATGACCATCGCCAAGGAAGAGATCTTCGGCCCGGTACTGTCGATCCTCGGCTACGAGAACCTCGACCAGGCGATCCAGATCGGCAACGATACCGAGTACGGCCTGGCCGCCTATGTGAACGGCGCGGACCTGGCCAAGGCCCGGGAAGTGGCGTCGAAGCTGCGGGCCGGCCAAGTATCGATCAACGGCGGCGGCGGCGACCTGACGGCGCCGTTCGGCGGCTACAAGATGAGCGGCAACGGGCGCGAGTGGGGCGACTACGCCTTCCACGAGTTCCTCGAAACCAAGGCGGTCCTCGGCTACGCGCCGAAGGAAGCGGCCGAGTAAGCGATCGGCTCTGCACTGAACTGACGACGGGCGGAGAGGTTTTCTCCGCCCGTTTTCGTAAGGGCTCCCGACGAAGAGCGGGCCCGAGCGATATCCGTTCGGATATCGCTCACTGTTGAAAAGAGAGCATTTTCTTCGCCGAACCGGTCTCCACTTCGGCGGAAAATGCTCCAGGGAAGGAAGAGACAGGAAGACCATGGATCCGCACATCAAGGCGATGCTCGACGAACAGGCCGCCGCGGCCGCTGGCCAGCCGGCGCCGTCGCTGGACGCGCTGCCGCCCGAAATGGTCCGCGCCGGATACCGTATGCAGCGCACCGCGCAAAACCAGCAGGCGCCCAAGGACGTCGAAACCCGCGATCTGCAGGTGGGCGGCGCGGCAGGCCCGATCGGGGCTCGCCTCTACGTTCCGGCCGGCGCGCCGGCGGTGACGCCGGGCCTGGTCTATTTCCACGGCGGCGGCTTTGCGATCGGCGACCTGGAAACCCATGACGGCCACTGCCGCAGGCTGGCGAGCTATGCCGGCATCCGCGTGCTGGCGGTGGACTACCGGCTGGCGCCCGAGCACCCGTTCCCGGCCGGCCACGACGACGCCCTGGCCGCGGTGAAGTGGGCCTTCGACCATGCCGCCGAGATCGGTTTCGACCCGGACCGCATCGCCGTGGGCGGCTGCTCGGCCGGAGGCAACCTCGCTGCCTCGGTCTCCATCGACCTGAAGGACGATCCGAAGCGCAAGCTCGCCTATCAATTGCTGCTCTATCCGGGCATCTGGCCGGACGAGGAGACACAGTCGCGCAAGGACCTGGACGGGCCGCTGCTGACCAAGGCGGCGATCGCCTGGTTCGACAAGTGCCTGGCGGTCGGGGATCATCCGCAGGCCGCACGGGCGCAACTGGGCGCCAAGGCCGACGTCAGCCGCACGCCGCCGGCGCTGGTGGTGACCGCCGGCTACGACCCGCTGAAGGATGAGGGCCGGGACTATGCCGCGCGTCTCAACGCCGCCGGCGTGAAGGCAGTCCACGTGGAGTATCCGGACATGGTCCACGACTTCTACATCTTGGGCGATGTGTCCCCGGCGGTGACGGTCGCGGCCAAGGAGACGGCGGCGGCGCTGCGGGCGGCGCTGGCCTGACGCCCACTAACCGGCGCTGCACTAATAGGTCATCCCGGTCTTCGGCCTGCGCCCAAAACCGGGATGACATCTAGTTGGTCTTTGGCTGACGCGAGGCCATCTGGGCCAGCACCACGCCGACGAGCGCGACGGCGCCGCCGGCGGTCTGCAGCGGCGTCATGGCTTCGTGGAAGAGCAGCCAGCCGAGAATGGCCGCGACCACCGGCTGGATCAGGACCACCACCGAGGCCGTCGCAGCCGGCAGGCGGCCCAGCGCCCAGGCGATCGAGCCTTGCCCGGCGACGTGCATCAGCCCCAGGCCCACGACCGCCACCCAGCCAGCCAGGGTGCTCGGGGTCAGCGGTTCGCCGAGCGCGACCGCGATAGCCAGCAGGACAGGGGCGCTGGCCAGACTCGACCAGAACATCAGCCGGGTCGCGCCGGTGTTCTTCCGGGCGGCCGCCACGGCCAGCAGGTAGAGCGCGTACCAAACGGCGGTGAAGATCGCGAGACCATCGCCCAGGGGCGGGTTGGCGCCGGGTGCGCCGGTTCCGCGGGCGGCGGCCATCATCCACGCCCCAACGACGGCGAGGCCCACGGCCACCAGGAAGAGGTTGGCCGGCCGCTGCCTGAAGAACAACCAGGCGACGATGGTCACGATGACCGGCGTCAGGTTGGTCAGGACGGTGGCGTTGGCGACCGAGGTGAAGTGGATGCTGTAGTGCCAGAAGGCCAGGTCGCCGGCGAAAGCCAGGCCGGCGATCAGCGCGAACTTCGAAGGCGCGCCGACGCCGCCATCGGTCTTCAGGGTCATCAGGGCGAGCAGCGGCAGGGCGAAGGTCACCCGCCAGAAGCCGATGGCCGCGGGTCCGGCGTCGGACAGGCGGACCAGGATCGGCGCCAGGCCGATGACCGCGCCGCCCAGAACCAGCACGCCGAGGGCCTTCAACTGGCCATTGTCACGGGAGGCCGTCGCCGCCTCAATCAAAACCCATCTCCTGTCGAAGCTGCTGCGGGGTGATCCCGCGGGCGCGAAGATCGCGCAGGGTCTCGGCGTGATCGCGCTTCGCGAAGCGCTTGCCGTCGGGACCCGTCAGTAGGCGATGATGGCGATAGACGGGTGTGGGCAGGTCTAGCAAGGCCTGCAGCAGCCTTTGGACGTGCGACGCTTCGTACAGGTCCTGTCCGCGGATGACGTGGGTGACGCCCTGGAGCGCGTCGTCGACAACCACCGCAAGGTGATAGGCCACGCCAACGTCCTTGCGGGCCAGCACGATGTCGCCGCTGGCGCTGGGGTCGGCGGTGATGAGGCCGCGTTCGCCATCGGGGCCTGCGCCTTCCTCGACGAAGCTGAGGCGGCGGCCGGCCAGGGCTCTCTCGGCCGCGTCCAGTGACAGCCGCCAAGCGAAGGCGTCTCCGGCGGCCAGCCTCCGGGCCTCCTCTTCCGGCGGAAGAGGTCCGCCGCGGAAGGCGTCGCCGGCGCCGTGCGGCGCGCGGGCGGCCTCCTGCGCGATTTCCCTGCGGGTCCGGAAGCAGCGATAGGTCAGGTGGTCGGCGGTGAGGGCGGCGATGGCGGCCTGATAGTCGTCAAGGTGTTCGGACTGGCGGCGGACGGGGTTTTCCCACTCGATCCCCAGCCAGGCCAGATCCTCGTAGATCGCCGCCTCGAACTCGGGCCGGCTGCGGGTGACGTCGATGTCTTCGATGCGCAGGATGAAGCGCCCGCCCGCGGCGCGCGCGGCCTCATAGGCGGTCAGGGCCGAAAAGGCGTGGCCGCGGTGCAGATAGCCCGTAGGCGAGGGGGCGAAGCGGGTGACGAACACCCCGACAGCCTTAATCCTGGCTGGCGCGTCCGAAAATGCCCATGTGTTCGAAGACGCCCCGGAGGAAGGCCTCGTCGCCGCCGACGGCTTCCTTCAGGGGATCGAACTTCTTGAAGGCGAACATCTCGGCTAGACCGTGGGCGGCGCACCAGGCGGCGGTGGTGGCCAGCTCCAAGTCGAGTTCGCTGAGCGGGCCGACGCCGGCCTCGGTCAGGGTGTTGCGGACCTGGCAGTAGGCGCTGTCGTCCTCCTGATGGACGTGCTCGGGCAGGTCGTCCTTGTCGCGCGAGGCGTCGTACATCACCCGATAGAGGGCCGGATTGTCGCGGGCGAACCGAACATAGGCGACGCCGAGGGCGGTCAGCTTGTCGCCGACGGAGGCCTCCCGCTTGCGAGCCTGCGTCATAAGCTCGTTGAGCAGGTCCCAGCCTTCGTGAGCGACCGCGTCGAGCAGTTCGCTCTTGTCCTTGAAATGGTGGTAGGGGGCGGCCGGGCTGACGCCCGCCTCGCGCGCGACGGCGCGAAGGGAAAGGGCGTTGGGGCCTTCGGATTCCAGCAGGCGACGGGCGGCGTCGATCAACGCGCGGCGCAGGTCGCCGTGGTGATAGGGCCGGGGTTCGGCGGCTGCAGTTTCTCTCATGGCGTTTACTCTAGTTCTGAATCTGGACGGCGTAAAGATGATCTTGACGCCGTTCAGATCGGCGTTATCTTAGCGCTGTTCAAATAACAAACGCCCTCGCTCCCCCGAGGGTCCCAACTGAAAGGTGTGTGTGATGTCTCTCGCGCGTTTCGCTCGCTTCGAGCGCCTTTTCGACCGTATCGCCCCGCTGGCCCTGATCGCCCTCAGCATCACCCTCGCGGCCGCGACGGTTTCGGTCGGCGCCTAGGCGGCGACTTCCTCCCAGAAATGCGAAGGGGCCGGCTCGTCCGGCCCCTTTTTTCTGCGCCGCAGCTCCCAAAACGATCTATGCATTTTTGAATATCTTACATTGTAAAATTAATCTGTACATCGATTAGATTTCGGCGTTATCTAAACATCGTCCAGATGGACAGGGGCCAGCCCCAAAGGGCGACCTCAACCGATCAAAAGGAAAGCTCATGACTGCTCTTAATAATCTTGGCCGCCTGTTCGACACCGCCGTTGGCGTGGCGTTCGTTTTCCTCACCCTGAGCCTGGCCGGCGCGACCGCTGCCGTCGGCGTCTGATGGCCGGGAAGGCGGCTTCGTCCCGCACCCCATGGGGCGAAGCCGCGGGCGGCATTTCATAGTGCTGTCTTGGAATCTCGCTTATAATTTTCGGGCTTCGGGACATCCCCCGCTTGGGGCGATTCGCTGGAGTGCTCGGATCGCGAAAGGGGGCCTGTCTTCAGTCTCTACGCGTACGACATAGGAGCCGCAGGGCTCCCGAAAGGAACCGGCCATGCAGGTGCTTAACCACCCGCCGTCCGGCTGGCCTTGTCTCGTGCTGAACGCCGACTTCCGGCCGCTCAGCTACTATCCGCTGTCCCTCTGGCCCTGGCAGGAGGTGATCAAGGCGGTGTTCCTCGATCGCGTGGACGTGGTCTCCACCTACGATCAGGAAGTCCACTCGCCTTCCTTCAAGATGCGCCTGCCGAGCGTGGTTTCGCTAAAGCATTATGTGCCGCAGGACCGGCCGCCGGCCTTCACACGCTTCAACCTCTTCCTGCGGGACTCATTCA
>JAEXKM010000415.1 GCA_023445705.1 Pseudomonadota bacterium | reverse complement strand
GCTCGGCGTGTCGCTGATCGGCACGGCGTGGCGCGAGCATGGGCTCTGGACGCTGGAAACAGTGGACATTCGCGCGTTTTCCAAGGATAAGCGCGGCTTCCTCGACGACACCCCTGCGGGTGGCGGCCCTGGACAAGTGATGCGAGCGGACGTCATCGCCGCCGCGCTGGACAGCGTGGAGCAGCGGGGGCGGCCGCTTTTGTACATGAGCGCACGGGGTCGGCCCCTGACCCAGGCGCGCGTGAGTGAATGGGCCAAAGGGCCGGGACTGATCGTCCTGGCCGGGCGGTTCGAAGGGGTGGACCAGCGGGTGCTCGACTCCCGCGGGTTCGAGGAGATCAGCGTCGGAGACGCGGTCCTCGCCGGCGGCGAGGCGGCGTCCCTGGTGGCGATCGAAGCGTGCGTAAGGCTCGTGCCCGGCGTCCTCGGCCAGGCCGAAAGCTTGAGTGAAGAGAGTTTCGAGGACGGACTTCTCGAGCATCCGCAGTACACCAGACCGCGGGAGTTCGAAGGTCTCGAAATACCGCCAGTGCTGCTCAGTGGCCACCACGCCGACATCGGCAAGTGGCGGCGGGCGCAGCGCGAAGCGGCTACGCGGGAACGGCGGCCGGACCTCTGGGCGCAGTATCTCGCCAATCAACAGGCAAAGGGCGAGTAAAGCCCAGTAGGACAAGGACGACCGCTATGAACATCATCCAACAGCTCGAAAAAGAAGAGCTCGACCGCCTCGCCGCCAACCGGACCATTCCGGATTTTCAGGCTGGCGACACTCTGCGCGTCAACGTGAAGATCAAGGAAGGCGACCGTGAGCGCGTCCAGGCTTACGAAGGCGTCTGCATCGGCCGTCAAGGCGGCGGCGTGAACGAGAGCTTCACCGTTCGCAAGATTTCCTTCGGCGAAGGCGTGGAACGCGTGTTCCCGCTCTACTCGCCGAACATCGACTCCATCGAAGTGAAGCGTCGCGGCGTCGTCCGTCGCGCCAAGCTCTACTACCTGCGCGACCTCGCGGTAAGTCGGCCCGTATCGCCGAGCGCCAAATGACCACCACCAAGGAAGCCGCCCCGGCCGGAAACGCCGAAGGCTAAGCCTCCCAAGGTGATCGAGTTACGAAACGGCGGTTGCGGCGACGCAGCCGCCGTTTTTGTTTCCGCCCGAAGGAGCGCCCCCGCATGACCGAGCCGAATGCGAGGGACGGCCTGGCCGGAAGGTTGCGGAACTGGGCGCGAGCTCTGAAGCGCGATGTGGTGGCGCTGTGGCTTGCGGCCCGTGACCCGCGCACGCCCCTCGTCGCCAAGCTGGCCGCCGGCGCGGTGGCGGCCTATGCGTTGAGCCCCATCGACCTGATACCCGACTTCATCCCGGTGCTCGGCTATCTCGACGATCTGCTGATCGTGCCGCTGGGCGTCGCGCTGGCGATCCGCCTGATCCCTGCTCCGCTGATGGCGGAGTTCCGGGCGCGGGCGGCCGAGCGACTGGACCGCCCGCGAAGCCTGCTAGCCGCCGCCCTCGTCGTGGCCCTATGGCTGGGCGTCGGTGTCCTGCTGGCTCTGTGGGTCGTCAGGACCCTCCACTAGCCACCCAGGTTTTTGCCGCCGGCCCCCTTGCGGCCCGTCTTCTCTCCACTAACTCTAATCATAAGAGTTACTCTGGAGCCCAAGCATGCGCGCGAAGTCCTTTGCCGACATGACCTGCTCGGTGGCCGGCGCGCTGGAAGCGGTCGGCGACCGCTGGGCCATCCTGCTGCTGCGCGACCTAGCCCTCGGCCTTTCGCGCTACGACGAGCTGCAGGCCTCCACGGGCATGCCGACCACCACCCTTTCCAGCCGGCTCAAGCACCTGGAGGGAAGCGGCGTGGTCGAGCGCCGGCCCTATCAGGACAATCCGCCCCGCTACGAATACCGCCTCAGTGAGAAGGGCCGCGACCTCTGGAAGGTGCTGGTCGCGCTGCGCGAGTGGGGCGACCGCTGGGACACCAACGGCCTCGGCGCCCCGACCATGCGGCTGGTGGACAGCCGGACCGGCCATCCGCTGGAGCTCGCCCTGGTCGACGCCGAAACCGGCGAGCCCGTCCCGCGCGAGCGAGCCCGCCTGTTGCCAGGCGCCGCCGCCGACGATCGTGTCCGAAAGCTGCTTGGAGCCAGTCCGAAATGAGCGACGCCCTCACCCGCACTACCTTCCTCTACGATTTCCGCAGTCCCTACAGCTACTTGGCCAGCACTCAGCTGGAAGGGCTGCCCGGCGAGTTCGACTGGCGCCCGATCAATGTGCTGGAGCTCATGAAGCGGGTCGGCAATGTCCCGACCACGATAATCTGTAAGCCTAAGCAGGCTTACGCCCGCGACGATCTTGGCCGTTGGGCCGCGCTCTATGGCGCGCCGCTTCGGCCCAATCCCGGCATGGGCGCAATCGATGGCGAGCGGCTGCTTCACGCCGCGCTGGCCGCCAGCAGCCTCGGCCAGGGCGAGGCCGCAGCCCGCCGCCTGTTCCAGGCCATGTGGGCGGGCGATGCGCCGCTTGGGACCGCCGCGGACGTCGTCGCCCTGCTCGGGGACCTGGGCGTGACCCAGGCGCTCATCGAAGCGCCAGAGCGGGCCGCCGAGCTTGAAGTCAACGTCGCCCAAGCGGCCGAGGCTGGCGTTTTCGGCGCGCCGAGCTTCGTCACCGAAGGCGGCCTGCTCTTCTTCGGCAACGACCGGCTCGATTTCCTCCGCCGCGCCCTCGCGGCCTAAGCCAAGGATATTCCTAATGAAACCGCTTGCTATAGTCACCGGGGTCGGCCCCGGGACCGGAACCTCGCTCGTCCGCAGGTTCGCCGCCGAGGGCTACCGTGTCGCCATGCTGGCGCGCAATTTCGATCGCCTGGCCGCCCTGGCCCAGGAGATCGAAGACGCTGTCGCCGTGCCGGTCGACGTTTCCGACGCAGAGGCTTTCGTCGCCGCCCTGGACGACCTCGTCATTCGCTTCGGCGCTCCCAAGGTGGTCGTCCACAACGCCGTCGGCGGGGCCTTCGGAAGTTTCCTCGACGTCGCCCCAGAGGTGCTGGAACAGAACTTCCAGACCAACGTCATGGCGCTTTTCCATCTGGCGCGGGCCCTGACGCCGAAGATGATCGAGGCCGGCGGTGGTTCGCTGATCGTCACCGGCAATACATCCGCCCTGCGCGGCCGGGCCAACTTCGCCGGCTTTGCACCCACCAAGGCCGCGCAGCGGATTCTGGCCGAGGCTATCGCCCGCGACGTCGGTCCCAAGGGCGTGCATGTGGCCTATCTGGTGATCGACGCGGTGATCGACGTTCCCTGGACCCGCGAACGCTACAAGGACGCTCCCGACGACTTCTTCATCGCACCGGACGACATCGCCGACGAAGTCGCGCACCTGGCCCGTCAACCGCGTAGCGCCTGGTCGTTCCTGGCCGAGGTGCGGCCCTATCGCGAAACCTGGTGATCGCGCCCTAGGTCGGCGGGCCTTCCGCATGCTGCGGGAGGCCGTCGTCCAGCTCCAGCCAGGCCTGCTTGCTGGAGATCCAGATGTGATCGGTGGGCGCCAGGCGGTCCGGTTCGTCCAGGCTGCCGAAGGTCAGGCCCATCAGCCCCTGCTCCTCCCGCATCGAGAAAAGCGTCGTCCCGCAGCTCCGGCAGAAGCTCCGCTTCAGACCTGCGGACGAATGGACCGTTGCGGGCTCCCCGCTCACCCTGACCTTGTCGATGGCGTACAGCGCCCGAGCGTTGAACGCCGCGCCGATGGCGCGCTGGCACAGGCGGCAATGGCAGACGCGCACATTGATCGGATCGCCCTCGGCCTCGTAGCGGATTTCCCCGCAAAGGCAGCCGCCGGTGTGGTTCAGCATGACGTTCCCCGCATGACCTCGGGGAAGACTACCGGAACGGCGCCGCTTGGCCTATGTCCCTCGCCGCCAGAGGGGAAACGGGCATGGGTCAGCTTCAAATCGACACCGCGATCAGCCGGGACGGGGACAGGCTGACGGCCGTCCTGAGCGAGGACTGGAAGATCTGGGGTCCGAATGGCGGCTATGTCGCCTCCATCGCCCTGCGCGCGGCCGGCGCGATGGCGCCGGAAGACCACCGGCCCGCGACGATCTCTGTCCAATACCTTTCGGTCGCACAGTTCGCGCCTGTGGAGGCGCAGGTGACGCCGGTGAAGACCGGCCGCAACGCATGGCTGATGAACGTCGTCCTGATGCAGGACGGCAAGGCCTTCCTCCAGGCTCAGGTCTGGACGACCAACAAGCAGGACGGCCCGACGACAGCGCAGGCGGTCATGCCGGATGTGGCCGGTCCCGACCAGTTGAAGACCTTGACCGAGCATCTCGGCCCCGACGCCGACCCCATCACCGGCTTCTGGAAGAACATCGAGCTAAAGCCCCTGGTCTTCGTCCCGTGGGGACAGCCGCGCCCGCCGGCCAAGGCGGTCATCCAGGACTGGTACAGCTTCAACGGCTACGAGGCGGGCGACGCCTTCCTCGACGCGTGCCGGCCGCTGATCCTCATCGACACCCTGCTGTGGCCGACCCATCACCGCGGCCTGGGCGCCCAGCCGGACTATGTCGCCCCTAGCCTCGACGTGACCGTCTGGTTCCACCAGCCCGCCGGGGAAGACGATTGGCTGTTCGTCGACGCGCATGCGGACACGGCCGGCTTAGGCCTGATCCATGGTCAGGCGCGCATCTGGGCGCCCGGCGGCCGGCTGATCGCCAGCGGCGGCTCGAACCTGTTGCACGTGGGACGCCGCTAGAGGGCGCTCAGCACCCGTTGGACGCTTTCCTCCAGGGCTGGTTCGCCCTCGATCTCGATCACCGGGCAAGGCAGCAGGGCCAGCCAGGCGCGATGCCGTTCCAGGCTGCGCCCCGGAAAGCCAGGCTGCTCATAGGCCCGCGCCCATTCGACGAACTCCAGGTGCGCGGCGTGAAGCGCGCCGCCTGGTTCAATGGCCTTGCCGTTACGCTGGCGCTCGCGGGCCAGCAGGCGGGTCATTCTCACTTCCTGCGGCACCCGCAGAAAGACCGTCAGGTCCAGGCGCGGAACGAACACCTCGCCCCAACCCATCATCGACCCCGAGATGATCCAGGAGGGCGCATCGGCCATGGCCGCCTCCATCAGGGCTAGCCGTTCTTCCACCGGGCGCTTGGTCGTGAACGGCGGATCGGTCGCCTCCCAGAAGAAGGAGTCGGTGTCCAGGTGCCGGGCCTCCAGCCGCTCGGCCAGGGCTGCGCCCAGGGTGGTCGTGCCCGAAGACGAAGCCCCGACAATATGAATGCGCGCAGGCATGACCCTTCTCCCCTCGACAACTTCTGACGGTTAGGCCGTGCGGCCTTCGGCGAGATAGGCTTGGAAGCCAGCCACGAGGTGGTCGAACATCAGCCGCATGCGGCGGTGGCCCCGCAGGTTCTCGTGCATCGCGATCCAGATTTCGAGATCGAAGCCGAAGGCGTTGCTCAGCACCGGCACCAGTCCATAGCGCGCCGCCAGGATATGCTGGCAGGTTCCGACCCCTACCCCGGCGCGCAGCGCCGCGATCTGGGCCAGGTCGTTGTCGGTGCGGAAGGCGAAGAGGTCGCGCGTGACTTCCCACGGCAGGTCCAACTCGGCGAGCGCCTCGAGAGGCGGGGATTCCCGGTCGAAGCCGATGACGCTGTGATCGTCCAGATCGGTCAGCGACTCCGGAGCCCCATGCGCCGCCACGTAATCGGGCGAGGCGTAGAAGCCGACCCCGATGGCGCCGATCTTCCGCGCCACCAGCGACCCTTGGGTCGGGCGCATCATCCGCACCGCAATGTCGGCGTCGCGGCGCGAAAGGTCCTCGGCCTTGTTGGAAAGCACCAGTTCGATGTCGATTTCGGGATGCTCCCGGCGGAACGCACCGAGGATCGGGGGAAGCACCTCGGCGCCGATGATCTGGCTGGCGGTGATGCGGATCGCCCCCTTGAGGGAGTCCGCCGCGCCGGAAGCATCGCGCAGCGCCGCCGCGGCGGCGGCGTTCATTTCCGCAAGATGTGGCTCAAGCTGGCGGGCGAGGTCCGTCGGAGTTAGCC
>JAEXKM010000209.1 GCA_023445705.1 Pseudomonadota bacterium | reverse complement strand
GCGTCAGCACGTACTGATCGAACGGGAAGTAGACGATGAATTGCTTGGCCTCATACGCCGGCGGAGGCGGCGGCGGCGGAGGCGGAGGCGGCGGGGGAGGCGGCGGCGGGGGCGGAGGCGGCGGCGGCGGCGGCGGCGCGAACGAGTAGCGCAGGCCGAGGGTCACCGACTGGTCGCGGTATTCGCCCGAGAACACGCCCGGCTGGAGCGCGTGCGAACCGGTCGACGCGAAGTCGAGATCCGAACCGCCCAGGTAGCGGTAGGTCAGGTCGACGTTCAGACGGTCGGTCGCGCGCCAGGCCAGACCAGCGATCACTTGCCAGGCCAGAGCCGTGTCATCGTCGTCGATGGTCAGGTTCTGGATGGCCGGGTTCGCGGCGGTGTAGGTCGCGCCAGCGGCCAGCGGCACCGACGAGAACTGGCCGACGGAGTCAACCTTCACGTGGTTGATACCGATACCAGCGCCCAGGAAGGGGTTGATGACCGAGTTCGGCAGGAAGTCATAGATGACGTTGCCGAGCAGGGTCCACGCTTCCACGTCGCCGGACGGCGAGCCGCACTGGGCGGCGGCCGGGGTGCGGACGACGCCAGGGGTGCAGAGACCGAGGATGGCGTTGTTGCCGCCACCGCGGATCGCGGAGATGTCACCGGGGCGGTAGCCGCCTTCCAGTTCCACGCGCCAGTGATCGTTCAGCTGATAGCCGAGACGGGCGAAGCCGGCCCAATCGTCTTCCTGGCTGATGTCCCAGGAATAGGCCGCGCCGTTGATGGCGTTGTTCGACGAGTCGGCGTCGATGCTGTCCGGCCAGTGATAGCCGAGGTCAACAGCGCCGTACCATCCGACGTTCTGAGCCGAAGCGCCCGATGCGGCGAACACCGCGGCCAGGGCGGCCCCTGCTAGGAGTTTGAATTTCATATTCAGAGCCCTCTCTTGCCCTCTGCTGCGGCCAAATGACCCAGCGTTGTTATATCAAGGCCGAACCATTACGAAAGTGTCGCCACAGCAACACCACGCCCAATTCGCTGACGCCTACGAACTAACCCCAGACGTTAGAACACGCTTCCCCTCGGCTTTCAACTTCGGGGCGAGGGACCTAGCCCTCGTTCGGTCGCCAGCGATGCGTCCGGGCAACACCTCGGCGCCGAAAGTCTCACATACAGGTCGAAAAGCGCCCGAATCCAAGGTCACGCAGACTCTCGGATCACGCCCTGACCCGTTTGATTCCGTTAAATAATGCAGCGAACCGCCCGCGCCGTCCATCCTCTGTCGCAGGCGCATATCAGAACGCATCGCCTCGTCAGCGCTTAGCATGTCAGACGGCAATCCCCTCGCCTTCGGCGCGAATATCGCGCTCTCGTTCGAGCACAGAAACTCGGACCTTGAGCATTAGTTCCGCGACAGCTCAGCTTTCTTGCGCGCGCCGGTATTTGCGGGTTCGGCCGCCCAGGGCGTCCGGACGGTTAAGGGCCTTGCGGAACTCATCGCGCCTCTCGTGGATGGATGCGATGATTAGCCCCATTGGCACCCCGATCTCCACCAGAACCGCCTCCGACAATTGTAAACTAGCTTCAACCGTCTCAGGCACCGCGTCGGTGGCGCCCAGCTCGTAGAGGCGCTGGGCCTGGCGGGCGTCGCGGGCGCGGGCGACGATGGTGAGGTCCGGCCGCATCGCCCGGGCGGTGGCCACGATCGCCTCCACCCCATCGGGAGCGTCCATGGTGACGACGAGCGCCGGCGCGGTTTCGAGGCCGCAGCGCTTGAGGAACTCCGGCCGCGCCGCGTCCCCGAAGAAGATCTGCTCGCCGGCGTGGCGGGCGCTCTCCACCAGTTTGGGATCGCGCTCGGCGGCGACCCAGGGGATGTCGTGGCGGTGGAGCATGTCGCCCACCAGCTTGCCGACCCGGCCATAGCCGACCACCAGCACCTGCGGGGTCTCGGCTTCCTCGGGCGGGACGGCCGAAGCCGCAGGCTCCGGGGGCAGGCCCTGGCCCGCGGTCAAGCGGCCGCCGAGCTTCAGGCCAAGGGCCGCCAGCAGCGGGATGCACATCATCGAGATGGTCGAGGAGACCAGCACCATCTGGCCCAGGGAGCGCGGGACGATGCCGTCGCCCATGGCCGCCGAGAGGATGACGTAGGCGAACTCTCCGCCCCCCGCCAGCAGCAGCCCCGCCTCGGCCGCCCCGCGCGAGGGTAGGCCGAAGAGCCGGCCCAGCATGTAGACGACGGTGGCGTTGAGGATCACCACCCCGACCGACATGCCCAGGATCACCCAGGGCTGGGCCGCCAGCAGCGACAGGTCCAGGCCAATCCCCACCGAAAGGAAGAAGAGGCCCAGGAGCAGACCCTTGAAGGGCTCGATAGTGACTTCGACCTCGTGACGGTACTCCGTCTCGGCCAGCAGCAGGCCGGCGATGAACGCGCCAAGGGCCATGGAAAGCCCGGTCAGGGCGCTGACCAAACCGGCCCCGATCACCACCAGCAGGCAGGCGGCCATGAACAGCTCTTCGCTCTTGGCGCGGGCCACGGACTTGAGCATCGGCCGCAGCAGCAGCCGGCCGAAGGCGAGCAGCACCATCACTCCCAGCGCGGCGGGGGCGAAGGCCAGCAGCAGGCGCGGTGAGAAGACGTCGTCCTCTCCTCCGCGGCCGAGGATGGCCAGGGTGACGAGGATCGGGGCGACCGCCAGGTCCTGGAACAGCAGCACCGAGAAGGTCGCGCGGCCGGCTTGGGAGTGCTGGCGCTTGTGCTCGGTCAGGATCTGCATGACCACCGCGGTGGATGACAGCGCCAGGGCTGCGCCGATGGCGGCGGCCGGGGCCGGCTGCAGGCCCAGCGCCATGGCTGCGGCGGCGATGACGGCCAGGCAGAGCGTCACCTGCAGGGCTCCCATGCCGAACACCCAGCGGCGCATCAGCCGCAGGCGCTCCCAGGAGAGCTCCAGTCCGATCATGAACAGCAGGAAGACGACGCCGAATTCAGCGAGCTGAGCGATCTCGCCCGGATTGGCGATGGTGAAATAGGAGAGCCAGGGGAAGGTGTCGCTCAGGGAGCCCAGACCAAAAGGGCCGAGCACCACGCCCGCGCCCAGAAAGCCGAGGATCGGACTGATCCGCCAACGCCGGAACAAAGGCACGATAACGCCCGCGGTGGCGAGGAAGAGAACGACGTCCTTGTACTCGCCGGGCGAAACGTGGCTTTCCATGCGTTCTCCATCTTATGATGGCGTCACTATGCGGGTTCGAGATCACTTGCGTAACCCACGCGCAGGCGCTTAAGACCCGCGGCCATGCGGTTCGGGCGAAAAATCCACGCAACCCGGGTCCGGCTCGGGATCCTGGCGGCGGTGCTGGCCCTGTTCGGCCAGGCTCTGCTGCCCGCCGCGGCCATGGCGGCCGAATCACTGGTCTCGTTCCAAGTCGAGCTCTGCACCGACCAGGGCGCCAAGACGGTCGTCATCGGCGCCGATGGCGAAGTCCAGAAGGGCTTCGCCGGCCTGCCCTGCCATGACTGCCTGGGCGCGACCATAGCCGCCCTCGCCTTGCCGGAGCTCGCCGTCGCTCCGGTTTCCTATGTCAGTGTCGAGATTCGCCACGCGACTCCGACCGCTCCCTTGCGCCCACGGGCACGAGCGCCCCCGCGGCCGCCCGGCCAAGGCCCTCCTTCCCTGAACGCCTGACCCATCGCCCGCTGGCGCGTCGACCGCGCCCGCGCGTCCAGTCATTCGTTCAAGGTCTCTCTTTCATGTCCGCTTACCTGCGCGCTTCCTCGCGCGCGCTGCTGCTCGCCGCAGCGGCCTCCGCCCTGCCTGCCCTCGCTCATGCCGATGAGGCCGGCCCCCTCGTCGATGCGGTGATCGTCACCGCCAATCCCAACCCGGAAGACCCACCAGTAGTGGCGGACGCCCGCCGGCGCCTCTCGCAAACCCCAGGCGCGGTGGCGGTGGTGTCGGCCGAGGCCTATCGCGACCGCTACGCCCAGGGCCTAGCTGAAACCCTGCGCGACGTCCCCGGCGTATTCGCTCAGAAGAAGTGGGGCGACGACACCCGCCTGGCCATCCGCGGCTCGGGCATCGGCAATCCCAATCACAACCGCGGGACGCTGCTGGCCCAGGACGGCGTGCCGTTCAACGACGCCGACGGCTATGGCGACTTCCAGCTCATCGACCCGCTGATCGCCCGCTACACCGAGGTCTATAAGGGCGGCAACGCCCTGCGTTTCGGCGGCGCGTTGCTGGGCGGGGCCATCAACTTCGTCACGCCCACCGGCAAGGACGCCGCCGCCCGCAACCTGCTGCGGCTGGACGGCGGGTCCTATGACCTGCTGCGGGGGCACGGCGAGGTCGCCCGGACCATCGGCGACTGGGACGTCTTCGGCGCAGCCACCGCCATCACCGCCAATGGCTGGCGCGAACAGAGCGACCAGACCGCCCAGCACGTCTCCTTGAACATCGGCCGCAGCTTCGGGGGCGAGAACGAGGTGCGCCTGATCCTCTCAGGGCACAATGTCGATCAGGAGATCCCGGGCGCGCTGAGCCTCCAGGACGCGCTGACCCATCCCAAACGGGCGGCGCCCGGCAACATCGCCAACGAATATCAGCGCAACATGCGCAGCGTTCGTGGCGCGCTGCAGAGCCGCTGGCGCCTGGCCGACAACGCCGTGTTCGAGGGCGGCGTCTATGCGGCCTGGAAGGACCTGGACCATCCGATCTTTCAGGTGATCGACCAGGAGAGCCGCAACTGGGGCGCTTTTGGCCGGGTGCAGTTCGAGGGGACGCTGGCCGGGCGGCCAGCAGATCTGTTTGTCGGCGCCTCGCTGCGCAAGGGCGACCTGGACGCCCTGCAGTGGGTGAACCTGAAGTCCTCGCGCGGCGAGAAGCGCGCTGACAGCGCGCAGAACGCAACCGCCCTGGACGTCTTCGCCGAGGGCCGGGTGTTCGTCACCGACGAGCTGGCCGTGGTCGGCGGCGGCACGTTGGGTTCGGCCAAGCGCCAGTTCCGCAACAACCTGAACCGCACCGCCGATCGGACCGTCACCTACGAGTGGTTCGCCCCGCGTATCGGCCTGCTCTGGCAGGCGCCGGACGGCGCGCAGGCCTTCGCCAACCTGACGCGATCGGTGGAGCCGCCCAACTTCAGCGCCCTGGTGCAGACCGGACCCTTCGTCGGCTTCGCGCCGCTGAAGCCTCAGGACGCCTGGACCGCCGAGATCGGGACGCGAGGCCAACGCGGCGCCTTCACCTGGGACGTCGCGCTCTATCGCGCGCAGATCGAGAACGAGCTGCTGAACTACGTG
>JAEXKM010000195.1 GCA_023445705.1 Pseudomonadota bacterium | reverse complement strand
ATCACAGAGCGTCTTGCCGCAACTCCTGGCGTGCTTGAGGCCGACGCCAGCGCCGCGGGTCTCGTCCGGATCGAGTTCGATCGGACTTTCGTATCGCAGGAAGAGGTACTGAAGGTCCTCGCCGGGCTTGGTGTGACGCCTGTCACGAAGGCCCCGGCGAGAGAGGCGAAGGTTCACGATGAGCACGGAAAGCCGGGCCATGTTCACAAGGAAGGTGAGGATCACGGGCACGCGCATGGCGGCCCGCTCGGGGCCAATAGCGAACTGATCTTTTCGCTGCTTTGCGGGGGGCTGCTGGCGACGGGCTTCCTGATCGAAAAGCTGGTCCCCGCGGCGCCGACCTGGTTGCCGACCGCGCTTTATGTAGGGGCCTACGGCTTCGGGGGTTTCTTCACGCTCCGCGAAGCCTTCGACAACCTTCGCCTTAAGCGCTTTGAGATCGACACCCTGATGCTCGTTGCGGCCGCAGGTGCTGCGGCGCTGGGCGCGTGGGCTGAGGGGGCGCTGCTGCTGTTCCTCTTCAGTCTAGGCCATGCGCTCGAGCACTACGCCATGGGGCGCGCCAAGCGCGCGATCGAAGCATTGGCCGAACTTGCGCCACGCACCGCGACCGTCCGGCGCCAGGGCGGAACAACCGAAGTGGCGGTCGAGGACCTCGTGCTTGGGGATGTGGTGATTGTCCGCCCGAACGAGCGCCTGCCCGCCGATGGATTTGTGGTGAAAGGCGCGTCCAGCATCAACCAGGCCCCGGTTACGGGCGAGAGCATCCCGGTCGACAAGCGCCCGGTCGAGAATCCGTCTCTGGCTCGCGCTAGGCCCGATGGCGTCGACGCTACGTCTCGGGTGTTCGCCGGCACTATAAATGGGGCCGGCGCGATCGAGGTGGAGGTCACGCGCCTCTCCACCGATTCCGCCTTGGCCAAGGTCGTGCGCTTGGTCAGCGAGGCCGAGACCCGAAAATCTCCGACGCAAAGGTTCACCGACAAGTTCGAGCGGATCTTCGTGCCCGTGGTCTTGGTGCTGGCGTTCGTGTTGCTCTTTGCATGGGTCGTCGTCGACGAGCCTTTCTCGGACAGTTTCTATCGCGCCATGGCGGTGCTCGTCGCCGCCAGCCCCTGCGCGCTGGCCATCGCTACGCCCAGCGCCGTGCTCTCTGGCGTCGCGAGAGCGGCCAAGGGCGGGGTTCTCATCAAAGGCGGCGCGCCGCTGGAGGATTTGGGCTCACTGAGGTCCATCGCTTTTGACAAGACGGGGACGCTCACTGAAGGGCGGCCGCGGATCACGGACGTCATCGCAGCGCCCGCGGTGGATGATGCAGAACTTCTGCGTGTCGCGGTCGCGGTCGAGATGCTCAGCGATCATCCGCTCGCCGAAGCGATCGCCCGCGACGGCCGCGAACGGCTCGGCGCAGCGGGCAAGGCCATCGGCGCGGCTAGCGAGCTGAACAATCTCATCGGACGCGGCGTCGTCGCCCGGCTGGACGGCGAAGCCGTTTGGATCGGCAAGGCCGAGATGTTCGGCGTGGATGGCGTGCCGCCGCTCGGCGCCGAGTCCGCCCAAGCCATCGCTCGGCTTCGTGACCAAGGTCGAACGACCATGGCGGTGCGCAAGGGGGACCGCGACCTCGGCGTCATCGGCCTGATGGACACCCCCCGAGAGGCCGCGCGCGAAGCCTTGGCGGCGCTGCGGCGGCTCGGCATCACCCGCATGCTGATGATCTCCGGGGACCACAGCAAGGTAGCCGAGGCGATCGCCAAGGATGTCGGTTTGGACGAGGCTTGGGGCGATCTCATGCCTGAGGACAAGGTCGAGGCCATCCGCAAACTCCGGGCCGAGGACAAGGTCGCGATGGTCGGCGACGGCGTGAACGACGCACCGGCCATGGCCAATGCGACGGTCGGCATCGCCATGGGCGCTGCGGGCTCGGACGTTGCGCTTGAGACTGCCGACGTCGCCTTGATGGCGGACGACCTGCGCCACCTGCCTTTCGCCGTCGGGCTTAGCCGTCGAACCCGATCGGTCATTCGGCAGAACGTGTTCATCAGTTTGGGGGTGGTCGCAATACTCGTGCCCGCGACGATATTGGGCCTCGGCATCGGTCCCGCCGTAGCGATGCACGAGGGCTCCACCCTGGTCGTCGTCTTCAACGCGCTGCGGCTGCTGGCCTACCGCGATCGGGGTCTTTGACCTCCAAGACATCTCCGTCTTGCTGACCTCGCCCAGTTCGGCAAGCAGCGGAGGCTCCGGCGGCCTATTCCCCCCATTAAGGTCGCCGGCGCACCATCATTCTAGCTTCGACGCACGGTCCAGCCGGCCTACGACTCGGAGGTTCGCCTTTGCCTTGAGGCGCTTTGGCCAGTTGGCGGGCGAGCGGGCCCGCGGCCCTCAGCGACTAAGGGATCTGCGCCTCGATCGTGGCGCTGTAGTTGGCGCCATAGCCGTCACTGGCCAGCGGCTGGGCCGGGCGGGGCGGGACTCCTGGGCCAGGCGGGGGACCGCCAGGCCCGCCGCCACGACCCGTCTCGCCGGTGTGGTAGCTCGCGCTGATCAGCCAGGCGCCGCTTTGCGGCAGGGTGACCTTCACGCCGCCGTCGGCCGAGGTCTTCAGGTCAATCTCGGCCGGCTTCGCGTTCCAGAAATCGCCGCCGCGCTTGAGCACAACGCTCAGGCCGGCCGCTGGCTTGCCGTCCAAGAGGAAGCGGAAGCTCGCCGCTTCGCCGGCGACAATGTCCGCAGGGTGCGTGACCGGCACGAGCTCAAGCCCCTGTCCGGTCGGCTTGAAGACCTCCGTCGTGGGGTTATCGCGGGTGATGAAGGTCTCGTAGCGGCTCAGCGTCTTGACGGTTTTCAGGTCGGCGGCGCCGGCGGGGACCTTGGCCGCGAACTCATCGCCCGAACCGCGGAAGCGCTTCACCTCGCCGTTCTCGGTCCAGCTGGCGAGAACAGCCGTTGAGACCGAGGCGATCTTGTAGGTGCCGGGCTTGGCGATCTGCAGTTCGAAACTAGACCGCAGCTTGCCCATCGAGGGGGTTTGCGGCTCGACCGCCTGTCCCTCCGGGTCGAACACCTTGATCGTGTCGAGGGGGAGGGGGCGCAGGTTGGGGGCGAACGCCTGGTCCGAACTGGCGGCGTCGACCGTGACCCAGGAGCGGTTGCCAGACACGACGGTCGTGGAGGGCAGCACCCAATTGACCGCGGCCTGCGCCGCAACGGGTGCGATGAGGGCTGCGAGGAAGGCTGCGGCGGTCAGCGAGCGGGTCTTCGTCATGGCGCGGGTCCTCACTGCACGGCCACGGCCACGGTCACGAGCCCGAGCTCCGAAGAGCCCTTGGCGCTCGCCGCCTTGCCGGGCTTGCTCCAGGTGAACGGCACGCGAACGGCTTCATAGCCCCCGGCTTCACGCGCGGCTTCGACCACCAGCGTGTACTGGCCAGGTTTCAGTTCCTTCAGCACGCCGTTTGAGCCGCTGAAGACGACCTGCTGAACGCCGGGCGCCCGGGTGGCTCCGCTGACGCCGTCGGCGGGCAGGGTCATCGAGCGGCCGGTCTTACGCCACCACAGGCGCATGTCCTTCAGCCATTTGTCGTGGTTGGGCTTGTAGCGCACCGACAGGGTGCCGACGCCGCTCGCGTCGGCCGGGTTCTCGATCCAGACCGCAACATAGGGCGCGTGGTACTCGGCGACCGTGATCTTCGGGACCACGTAGGAGACCTTGAGATCGGCCGCGAAGGCGGGCGATGCGGTGGCGGCGCCAGCGGCCGCGAAAGTCAGGAACGATATCGAACGCTTCACGTGTCTGCCTCAACGGAACTGTGCGCCGGAGGTCGCGTCCGGCATATGGCCAAGCCTTCCTTCCATTCTCACACCTGAGAACGAATTGCACTTGCAGTTCTGCTTCGTCGCGCAATTGAGGTCGCTTGCATATCCCCTCCCGGGGGATAGGATGCGCGCATGGTTCACGTCGTCCATGAGTCCCATCCCGAGATCGTCAAACGGCTAAAGCGGGCCGAAGGGCATCTGCGCAAGGTGATCGCCATGCTGGAGGGCGGGCGCTCCTGCCCGGAGGTCGCTCAGCAGCTTCATGCCATTGAGAAGGCGGTCGGCGCGGCCAAGCAGACGCTGATCCACGACCACATCGATCATTGTCTGGCGCACGCGCTGGATGACGAGCCGGGGGCGGCGAGGGCCGCGCTCGCCGAATTCAAAGACATCACCAAGTACCTGTGAGCCGCAGCGATGCTTGAAGTTCTTTCCGACCGTACCTATCGGCATCTGTTCGCGGCCCAGATCATCGCCTTGCTCGGCACCGGCATGGCGACCGTGGCCCTGGGCCTGCTGGCCTATGACCTTGCCGGTCCGAACGCCGGCGCCGTGCTCGGCACTGCCCTGATGATCAAGATGGTCGCCTACATTGGGGTCGGGCCGGTCGTGAACGCCTTCATCGATCGGCTTCCACGGCGGGCGTTGCTGGTGTCGATGGACCTGGTCCGGGCGGCGGTGGCGCTGCTGCTCCCGTTCGTCGATCAGATCTGGCAGGTCTATGTGCTGATCTTCGTCCTACAGTCGGCCTCGGCCGCGTTCACCCCGACCTTCCAGGCGGCGATCCCCGACATCCTGCCCGATGAGAAGCAGTACACCCGGGCGCTGTCGCTCTCGCGGCTCGCCTACGACCTGGAGAGCCTCGTCAGCCCGATGCTGGCGGCCGCGTTGCTGACGGTGATCAGCTTCCACTGGCTGTTCGCGGGCACCGTCGTCGGCTTCCTAGCGTCGGCGGCGCTGGTCGTTTCCGTGATCGTGCCGCAACCCAAGGCCACCGGCCCGCGCGGCGGGATCTATGATCGGACCACGCGCGGCTCGCGGATCTATCTGAAGACGCCCCGGCTGCGCGGCCTGTTGGCGCTGAACCTGGTGGCCGCTGCGGCCGGCGCCATGGTGATCGTCAACACCGTCGTCTATGTCCGCGAGTTCCTCGGGCGATCGGAAGACGATGTCGCGCTCGCCCTGGCGGCGTTTGGCGGCGGCTCGATGATCGCGGCCCTGACCTTGCCGCGGCTGCTCGATAAAATCGGTGACCGCGTCGTGATGCTGAGCGCAGCGAGCGTGCTGCTGGTCGGATTGATCATGATGGCGGGGCTGACGGCGGCGCCAGGGATTGACCATTGGCGGGCGCTCTTGGCGGTGTGGGCGGTGCTTGGCGTCGGATACTCGGCGGTCCTCACGCCGTCTGGCCGCTTGCTTCGTCGCTCAGCGTCACCTGAAGACCGCAGCGCACTGTTCGCGGCGCAGTTCGCCCTCTCACACGCCTGCTGGCTTCTCACCTATGGCGTCGCCGGCCGGGTAGGGGCTGCGGCGGGTATGACCGGTGCGCTGCTGGTGCTGGTGGGATTAGCTTTGGTCGGTCTGCTCACGGCAGCTCGCGTCTGGCCGCGCTCGGATCCGGACATTATTGAGCATGAGCATCCAGAGCTAGCGCCCGATCATCCCCACGTCCTTGAGCACAAGGCGGCTCGTGCGAGGCACGCCCACGACTTCGTCATCGACGATCTCCACCGCCGCTGGCCAGAGCGAGCAGCCTAGGTCATCCGAGACCGTGTTGCGGACCCGGCGCCGACCCCGCGTAGAAGGAGGGATCGGCACATTGGTTCGGGGGCGACCGAGATCGCCCCCTCTGGGACCTATTGCTTCTGGATCGCGGTGATCTCGCCGGCCCCGTCTCTGACGGTCAGGTCGAAGGCGACCTTGTCTCCAACCTTCACGGACTGGGCCAGCTCTGGCGTGGCCTTGAAGCCCATGGTCATGGCTGGCCAACTCACTTCAGGGATCTCCTCGTGGTCGAGCGTGATCGTGCCGGCCGCAACGTCGACGGCGGTGACTACGCCCTTCCCTTTGGCAGATTTGGCGGCCGCTGTATCGGGGGCCATGCTGCTCATATTGTCTCCAGCCGGCATTGCCGGAGCCGCAGCAGCAGGCGCTTGCGCGGCCTTCTGTTCGGCCGGTTGACCGCAGGCCGCCAGCGTGATGGTCAGGCCGAGGCCCATGACAGTCAGGGTGGTGCGCTTCATTGGATATCTCCTTGTGTTGAAGCCGGTTGGAACGTTGTGCGGGAGGATCTGCGGCGGAGCAGCAGATAGCCGGCCGGGATGACCAGCATGGAGAGCAAGGGGGCGGTGAGCATGCCGCCGATCATCGGGGCGGCGATCCGGCTCATGACCTCTGAGCCGGCGCCATGCCCGACCAAGATCGGGGCCAGACCGGCGAGGATCACCGCCACGGTCATGGCCTTGGGGCGCACCCGCAGCAGGGCTCCTTCGCGGACGGCGGCCATGACCTGGTCAGGGGAGGGATGCTCGCCCCGGTCTTTCAGAGCGTCCTTCAGATAGATCAGCATCACGACGCCGAACTCGGCGGCGACGCCGGCCAGCGCGATGAGGCCGACGCCTGTGGCGACCGATTGGTGATAGCCGAGCAAGTACAGTGCCCAGATGCCGCCTGTGAGCGCGAAGGGCAGGGTCGCCATGATCAGGGCCGCCTCGTCGAAGCGCCGGAAGATCACGTAGAGCAGCACGAAGATGATCATGAGCGTCGCCGGGACGACCAGCTTCAGCCGCTCGACGGCCCGCTGCAGATACTCGAACTGGCCCGAATAGGCGATCGAGACGCCGGAATAGAGCTTCACGTCCTTGGCGACTGCCTGCCGCAGGTCGGCGACGACTGAGGTCAGGTCGCGGCCCCGGACGTCGATATAGACCCAGGTCGACGGTCGGCCGTTCTCGGTCTTGAGCATCGGCGGTCCGTCGGCGATCTCGATCTTCGCGACGGTTCCGAGCGTGATCTGCTGCCCGGCCGGGGTGAGGACCGGCAGGTTGCGCAGGCCCTCCAGGCTGTCGCGGCTCTCGCGCGGATAGCGGACATTGATCGGATAGCGGGCCAGGCCCTCGACGGTCTGGCCGACAGTCTCGCCGCCGATAGCGCCGGCGACGATCTCCTGCACGTCGGCGATGTTGAGCCCGAAGCGGGCCGCGGCGGCGCGGTCGATGTCGACATCGACATAGCGTCCGCCGGTCAGCCGTTCGGCCAGGGCCGAGCTGACGCCGGGAACACTCTTGGCGCTCGTCTCCACCTCGCGGGCGATGCGGTCGAGTTCGGCGAGGTTCGCGCCCGAGACCTTCACCCCGATCGGGCTCTTGATGCCGGTGGCCAGCATGTCGATGCGGTTGCGGATCGGTGGGACCCAGACGTTGGCGAGGCCCGGGACCCTTACCGCCCGGTCCAGTTCCTCGACCAGCTTGTCGGGCGTCATGCCCGGCCGCCACTCGCTGCGCGGCTTGAACTGGATGGTGGTCTCGAACATCTCCAGCGGCGCGGGGTCGGTGGCGCTCTCGGCGCGGCCGGCCTTGCCGAAGACGGTCTTCACCTCCGGCACGGTCTTGATCAGCCGGTCGGTCTGCTGCAGCAGTTCGCTCGCCTTCTGCGCCGAGAGGCCGGGCAGAGCTGAGGGCATGTAGAGCAGATCGCCTTCGTCCATGGCCGGGATGAACTCGCCGCCGAGCTGGCTGAGCGGCCAAGCCGTGGTGGCGAAGGCCAGAGCGGCGACGACCAGGGTGGTCCGCGGCCGGTCCATCACCCAGTCTAGGGCCGGCTTGTAGACGGCGGTCAGCCAGCGGTTCAGGGCGTTGTCGCGCTCGCGCGGGATACGGCCGCGGATCAGGTAGCCCATCAGCACCGGGACTACGGTCACCGACAGGATCGCGGCTCCAGCCATGGCGTAGGTTTTGGTGAAGGCCAGCGGCGAGAAGAGACGGCCTTCCTGCCCCTGGAGCGTGAAGACCGGCACGAAGGAGAGGGTGATGATCACCAGGCTGAAGAACAGCGCCGGTCCGACCTCGGCCGCGGCGTCGGTGATGACCCGCCAACGGGTGTCCCCCTTCAGCGGTTCGCCGGGGTGTTCCTCCTCCCAGCGCTCGATCTTCTTGTGGGCGTTCTCGATCATCACCACGGCGGCGTCGACCATCGCCCCAATGGCGATGGCGATGCCGCCGAGCGACATGATGTTGGCGTTGACGCCCTGGGCGCGCATGACGATCAGCGCGAACAGCACGCCCAGCGGCAGGGTCAGGATCGCCACCAGCGCCGATCGCGCGTGCCAAAGGAAGAGCGCGCAGACCAGGGCGACGACGACGAACTCCTCGACCAGCTTCTCGCGCAGATTGGCGATCGCTCGGTCGATGAGCTGTGAGCGGTCATAGGTGGTCACCACCTCGACGCCCGGGGGCAGGCTCTTCTTCAGCTCCGCGAGCTTGGTTTTCACGGCCTGAATGGTCTCGCGGGCGTTCTTGCCCGAACGCAGGATCACCACGCCGCCGGCGACCCCGCCCTGGCCGTTCAGTTCGGCGAGGCCTCGGCGCATCTCCGGACCGAGCTGGATGACGGCCACGTCGCCCAGCCGCACCGGCACGCCGCCGGCCGCGGTCTTCAGCGGAATGGCCCGGAAGTCATCGAGGCCGGTGAGGTAGCCGGAGGCGCGGACCATGTACTCGGCCTCGGCCAGCTCCAGCACCGAGCCGCCGGTCTCGCTGTTGGCGCGCTTGATCGCCTCCACGGCCTGACTGTGGGTGACGCCGTAGGCGGCGAGCTTCACCGGGTCGAGCACCACCTGGTACTGCTTGACCATGCCGCCGATGCTGGCGACTTCCGCCACGCCCGGCAGGCTCTTGAGTTCATAGCGCAGGAACCAGTCCTGCAGCGACCGCAGCTCCGACAGGTCGTGGCGGCCGGTCTTGTCCATCAGGGCGTATTCGTAAACCCAGCCGACCCCGGTGGCGTCCGGGCCGAGCGCCGGTTTGGCCGCTTCCGGCAAGCGGGCCTGGACCTGGTTCAGGTACTCCAGCACCCGTGAGCGGGCCCAGTAGAGGTCGGTCCCGTCCTCGAAGATCACATAGACGAAGCTGTCGCCGAAGAACGAGTAGCCGCGCACGGTCTTCGCGCCCGGCACCGACAGCATGGTGGTGGTCAGCGGATAGGTGACCTGGTTCTCGACGATCTGGGGCGCTTGGCCGGGATAGGGCGTGCGGATGATCACCTGCACGTCCGAAAGGTCCGGCAGGGCGTCGACGGGCGTCGTGCGCACCGCCAGCGCGCCGGCGGCGATCAAGGCCACGGCGGCGAGCAGGACGAAGAAACGATTGCGGACGGACCAGCGGATCAGGGCGGCGATCATCGCGCCGCCTCCGCCCGGGCGATGCGACGCACGACGGCTCCGTCCGGCCGTTGCTCGAAACCGAACGCGACCTGGTCGCCGACCTTCAGGCCGTTGGCCAGGGTTGGCGGCGCCAGCTTGAAGGTCATGGTCATGGCGGGCCAGCCGATCGCTGGCACGGGCTCATGGCTGAGGGTGATGGACTCGGCCGACAGCGCCTCGATCCGGCCCCGCGTCTCGTGGAGCACGCCGGACGCCGGCGCAGCGGCGCCGGCCGTGAGCGGCCGGGCCTGCAGCCCGGCGAGGCTCGCTTCGGAATCGATCAGGAACTGGCCCGAGGCAACGACCTGCTGGCCTTCGCTGAGCCCGGCCAGGATCTCCGTGCGCTCGCCGCCCTCTCGGCCGATGCGAACCTCCACCGGCGCATACCGGCCCTGCTCGCCCGCCACCATGACGAGGCTCCGCTTGCCGGTACGGATCACCGCCTCGGATGGCACGGACAAGGCCGTCTGCGCCTCGCCGCCGAGATGCACGGCGGCGAACATCCCAGGCCGCAGCCGACCTTGGACATTAGGCAACTCCACCCGAACCGTGAGCGTGCGGCTCTCCACCTGGGCGGCGGGCAGGATGGCTGCGACCCGGCCGCGGAAGGTCTCGCCGGGGAATGCAGCGAGGGTAGCTGTGGCGGCCTGGCCGACCTTGATCTGACCGGCCTGGTCCTCGGGGACCGCGGCGTTCAGCCAGACGCTCGAAAGGCCCGACACCTGCGCCAGGGTCTGTCCGGCGCTGACGGTCATGCCTTGGCGCACCTCAAGGGTCTGGATGGCGCCGCCGATCGGGGTGCTGACGGTGATGACGTTGCGGGGGCGGCCGGTGCGGGCGACCTCGTCGATCAGCGTTTCCGACATGCCGAGCAGCGCCAGCCGCTGTCGCGCCGCGGCCTCCAGTCGCGCATCGCCCGACTTGCGGACAGCGAGATACTCGGCCTGGGCGCCGCTCCAGGACGGCACGAGCAGGTCGGCGATCGGCGCGCCCGCAGCGACGACGTCGCCGGGCGCGCGGGCATGGACCCGCTGCACGAAGCCGTCGGCCCTGGCCTGGACGATGGCGACGCTGCGCTGGTTGAAGTCGAGGACGCCGGTCACATCGACGACTTGGGTGAAGGGGCTGCGCTCGACGCGGGCCAGCCGCACGCCGAGATTCTGGGCCGCCGCCGGGTCGATCCGCACGCCGCCGCGCGCCTCGGCCTCATCGGCGTACTTGGGGATCAGGTCCATGTTCATGGACGACTTGCCGGGCCCCGGATAGCGCTCCATTGGGACCATCGGATCGTACCAGTAGAGGACCTTGCGCCCCTCCGATCCGGGCGTGCCGGCCGACGGGGCGGGGGGCTTCTGCAAGTGAGCCAGGCCATAGCCGAGCCCACCGGCGGCGAGGGCGACCACGGCCGCGGCGGCGGCGAGCTGGGTGCGGGAGAGGGCGATCATTGGGCGTCGCTTCCGTAGGTCTGGACGATGCGGACCGCGTCGCGCTGGACGGCGGCCTCGCGATCGAGAATGTCGATCTTGGCTTCGGCAAGGGCGACCAGCGCGCCCAGCACGTCGGCGAGCCCCGCCGTGCTGGCGGCGTAGCTCGCCGTCTCCAGGTCGGCGCGCCGCGCGGCCAGCGGCTCCAGTGTCGTGCGGGCGCGCAGGAGTCGGTCGTGATGCATGGCGTGGTCGGAGAGGTCCGCCTCCAGCGACGCCGCAAGGGCGCGGCGGGCGGCCTCCCGCTCGTAGCGGACGCGGGTGGCGCTGGAGGCGCGAGCGGCGATCATGGGGTCCTGCCGCTTGGCGGCGAACAGCGGCAGGCTGACCGACGCGCCGACCGAGACCATGTCGCCGTACATTGGATCCCGGTGCTGGTAGGTGAGATCCCAGCTCCAATCGGGCCGCTTCTCCGCCTTGGCGGCCAAAGTGTCGGCGTCGGCTTGACGACCAGCAGCGTCGTAAGCCCGTAGGGTCGGTAGTGTCTCCAGGCCGGCGCGCAGGCTGGCCGGATCGACTTGGAAGTTCGGCGACGGGCCAGTCACGTCGGCATCGGCCTCGCCGGTCCAGCGGACGAGCTCGGCCCGGGCCCTGCCGACCGCGGCGACCAGTTCGGCGCGCCGATCACCGAGGGCGGCGCTGAGTTGGTCCGACTCGAGGGCTTGGGCGGGCCGCGCCGACCCAGAGGCCAATTGCGACGGCGCGCTGACGCGCAGGGGCGTCAGCGCGCGTTCCACCTCGTCCAACGCCGCGAGCCGTTTCTTGGCGTAGAACAGGTCGATCCAGGCC